>DASTET010000177.1:0-3743 GCA_035709445.1 Blastocatellia bacterium
GTCTCTATCGAGCCGGTGCCGGGTATCCAGACAGGCGGGTGCGGCTTTTGAATCGGCTGCGGCCAGATATTGACGTACCGCAGCTTCGTATATTTGCCGTTCCAGGCAAACGGCTCGCGCTCCTGCCACGCCTTAATTATCAGGTCGTGCGCCTCGCGGTACTTGTCGCGCAGCGTGACCGGGTTCTCCCCGTAACAGTAGTTCGTGTCCATAGGCGTGCCCACGGGGAAACCGGCTATCAATCGCCCGCCGGAGATCACATCGAGCATCGCAAACTCTTCGGCCACGCGCACAGGCGGGTTGTAGAGAGCTATCGAATTGCCCAGGACCAGTATCATCGCTTTCGATGTTCGCCGCGCCAGCGCCGCCGCCATCAGGTTCGGCGAGGGCATCATGCCGTAGCCGTTCTGGTGATGCTCATTTACGCCTATCGCATCGAACCCCACCTGATCGGCATATTCGAGCATGTCGAGATACTCGTTATAGAGCGCGTGCCCCCGCTCGGGGTCATAGAGCCTGTTGGGCAGATCGACCCAGACGCTGCGATATTTCTCGCGAAAGTTGTCCGGGAGCCAGCGATAAGGCATAAGGTGGAACCAGTTGAATTTCATGAAGTGCCCTCCGTAACAGAGCTGCGTGCAGAAGAGATAAATATCAGGCGGCGGGATTATATCACTCCGACACGGGCGGCAAAAGCCGGGCGGAATTCTGTTGAAGACCGGGGCTGATTAAACTAGACTTTTATTCCCCCCTCCTTTCTGGTTGCTGCGCAATCGGGCGGTGAACAGGAAACGGTTTTATGGCTAAGGCACAGGGAAAGCGAGGGCGCGGCAGACGAGCGGGCGCTAACGAAACGAAACTCACCAGCGCCCAGCTTCATTTCGAACTGCTGGAACAATACGGACCGCCAAGCATACTCATAGACCAGGAATGCGAGATCGTTCATCTGAGCGAGAACGCCGGACGATTCCTTCGCTTTGCTGGCGGCGAGCCGTCGCGCAACCTTTTCAAAGTCATTCATCCGGATTTGAAGCTCGATCTGCAAGCCGCGATCTCTGCCGTTACGCAAAACCGTCAGCAGACCGAAGCCCGGCGCGTGCCCGCGAATATCGATGGCAAGAGCGTGACGGTCGACATTATTGTGCAGCCCGTCAGGCTGGGTTCGGTAGAGAAAGGCTATATGCTGGTCTTGTTCTCTGAGAAGATGCGACGCGCTAAAGACCTTTCAGGCGCAACGATCGAGATGCCGCTCAGAGGATCGGAGGAGCATCTGCGACTCCTGATCGAAAGCATCAGCGATTACGCCATCTTTTCGACAGACCTCGAAGGATTCATAACTCGATGGAACCCCGGCGCGGAGAAGATATTCGAGATGGCCAGGGACGAGGCTATAGGGCAGAACGTCGAGATCATTTTCACGCCGGAAGACCGCGAGCGTGGCGTCCCCGCCCTGGAGATGAAGAAGGCGCTCGCTGAAGGACGGGCAGAGGACGAGCGCTGGCACATGCGCAGGAACGGCTCGCGCTTTTTTGCCTCCGGCGTGATATCGCCGCTGCGCGACGGCGAGGTCATCGGTTTTGTCAAAATTCTGCGCGACCTGACCGAGAGGCGGATGATGGAAGAGAGGCTGCTCCGGTCGCGCGACGAGCTGGACAGGCGGGTCGTCGAGCGCACGAGCGAGCTTGAGCAGAGCAACGCGCGGATCAAAGACCTGCTGCGGCGAATAGTCAGGACGCAGGAGCTTGAACGGCGGCGCATCTCGCGCGAGCTGCACGATCAGATGGGCCAGCAGTTGACCGCGCTCAGGCTCTCTCTCGAATCCCTCGAAAGCAAGATGGGAGACGAACAGTTGAGCGAAGAGTTAAGGCAGATGCGAGCGATAATCATGCAGATCGAGGAGGACCTGGATTTCCTCACGTGGCAACTGCGCCCCGCCGCGCTTGAGCAGGTCGGGCTCGCGGCGGCGCTCGAAAACTTTCTACAGGAGTGGTCGAGGCATTTCAGAATACCCTCCGAGTTTCACACGGCAGGCTTCGGACTGCGACGGCTCGCTCCGGAGATCGAGACCAACCTCTATCGCATGGCGCAGGAGGCGCTCAACAATATCGTCAAACACGCGGATGCAAGCCGCGCCGCGCTTATATTCGAGAAGCGTGGACGCCACGCCGTGCTCATCATAGAGGACAACGGCAAAGGATTCGACCCCGAGCAACAGGCGGCAGCCGACGCCCGCGGCCTGGGTCTGATCAGCATGCGTGAGAGGGCGGCGCTCGTCGGCGGCACGCTCGAGATCGAGTCCAGGCCGGGCGAAGGCACTACTATATTCGTGCGCGTCCCCGCGCGGCTGGCCGGAGGAAAAGAGAATGGGTGAACACGCCGCACGACAAGGCAAAAAGAAGCTGCGCATTCTTCTCGCCGAAGATCATGAGATGGTGCGCGAAGGGCTCAAGTCGATAATCAATGCGCAGCCGGAAATGGAGGTCGTAGGGGAAGCAAGCGACGGAGGCCGGGCCATAACTCGCGCGCGCGAGCTGAGTCCCGACATCATCATCATGGACATCTCTATGCCCAGGGTGAACGGGCTTGAGGCGATGGCGAAGCTCAAACAGGAGTGCCCGCAGGTGAAAGTGCTTACGCTCACGCGCCACACGGACGTCGGCTTTCTTCAGCAGTTGCTCGGCGCGGGCGCAAGCGGGTACGTGCTCAAACAGAGCCCTTCGTCCGAGCTGATCCAGGCCATACGCTCCGTCGCATCGGGCGGCAACTATCTCGACCCGGCCATCACAAACAAGGTCATAAACGGGTATGTCAGCAGGCAGGCGACGCTCAACGCGGAGCTGCGCGGGAATCTTAGCGAGCGCGAAGAGGAGGTCTTGCGACTGATCGCCTGGGGCTATAGCAATAAAGAGATCGCCGCAAGGCTCGACATCAGCGTAAAGACCGTCGAGGCCCACAAGTCGAATTCGATGAGAAAGCTCGATCTGCGCAGCCGCATAGATGTTGTCCGCTACGCGCTTTTAAGAGACTGGCTGAAGGAGAGCTGATGTCCGATTAGTTAACCTGATTTAAGTATATATATCTCAACCCGAACATACGGCCATAAGGGTTTTCCCCTATACGAGCTGCCGACATTCCTGATACTTTTTGACCCAATTCTGAGGCAGAATTTACCGATCAATCTGAGTTTTTGTCTGTTCAAAGTCCAGGGAGTTTGTAATGAAGTTGGGGAAAGTTAAATCCGATACCAGTGTCAATTTCGACACCTTGATAGAAAAACAGCAAGAAAGAACAAAAGAGCTTAAAGAGAGCTTGAAGTATGTGAGCACTCTCAGCGAAGAGATGCTGCTGCTAAAGGACCTCAGTGAAGAGATAACCGAGTTGCGCGCGCTGCGCGAGCTGCGGTTCTCAGACCGATACCTCGGATAAAAAGAAGAAAAGTAAAGCGTCTGTAACACAGGGTGGGAACATACTATGGCAGCATCGAGAAACTACTTCATGGAAGAAACCAAAGGGCGGATTCTGTTCATCGACGATGACCGGGAGACCTGCGAGCTTGTCCAGTTGCAACTGGACTTTGCAGGCTACCATAGTGTAGCGGCCACGACCGTGCGCGAGGGCTTGAAACTTGCCCGGACCGACAGGTTCGACCTGATTCTGCTCGACTGGCATTTTCAGGACGGGACGGGTATCGAGCTTTGTAAAATGATCCGCGAGTTCGATGGCAATACGCCGATCCTGTTTTA
>DASTET010000178.1:0-2356 GCA_035709445.1 Blastocatellia bacterium
CGCGCTCCCATTCATCATTGGTATCCCAGCTACGCACACGTTGTCTTTGACCGCAACCCTTTTTCCGGCCAGCTTGCCCGAAAACTTTCCCTTAATAGAGCACTTCCAGTACCAGGCGTTGAGAGGGTCTTCTTCTGCCGACGGGCGATAGCCCTCGCCGCGCGGGTATTTTACTGCGGGCCTGGGTTCTTCGATCTGGTCCAGACGCTCGAAGAAGCCGATAACGCCCTCCGAGAGCGCCTCGTAAGCGGCCAGCTCTTCGGGGCCGGGATTGAGCCCGAACGACTCGCCCGCTTTGCGAAGATCATCAGCCGTGGGTTTCCTGAGCGGCATTGTTACTTCTCCTCACTTGCTTTTCTATAGACCATTGATCGGTCTGGTAGGGTTCTAGAGTTAAATATACGGCTTCAATTTCGGCATTAAGCCTCTACGATCTTAAAACGCTCTGCTTCAAATACGCCCGCCTCATCCGGCTCGTGCAGCAGCTCGACGGCCGGCGAAACCTCCATAAACGAGAGCGCTATGTAAAACAAGCGCCTGGCGTCCTCAGGCATGTCGTCGAGCGAATATTGATTCAAATAGGTGATGATGCTATCCATCCTCGGCAAGACAGCATCATAAAAAGCCTGCAATTGTTCCATCGTGCTCGCCCTTCGCCGTCGGTTGCGCTCGCTTTCGGTCGCCAGCGACCACATCGCGGCGAACGGCCCCAGGTCCTGAAATTGTTCGGGCAAAGAAGCCATGACTACTCTCTTCTCGATCCCGCCCAGCCTTCATTGGGCGCGAACGGCATCCTCTATTACCTTGTAGCTATGCCGGACTAAAAGCTCCTGGTCAGATAAGGGAAAATGTTGCAGGACCCCTGACTCCAGGCTGGCCTGAACATTCTCCATCGTGCTGAGGTCCTTGCGGTAGAGGTCACGGGTCAGGATCTTTGAGAACTCCTGGCTGATCCTCTCTCCCGCGTTCTTCGGCGGACTCATATACAACTTCACATCCCAGCGAGTAAGACTCGCCGAGATCGGCCAGAACGTGAGCGTGTAGTAAAAGCCATTGCCCACGTGAATAATCAGGTTGGGATAAAAACCATTCATATCGAATGCCCAGTTTGTATGGCCTTCGGGATTGGTCCCGGCAGGCAGCGCATTTTTTGCCGACTCTCCCTGAATGACGGTGGGTCCATACTTGTATGCTAACAATTCTGCCTGAGAGGGTTTGTGATCAGGGTTGGCATATACCGAGCAGGACCGGTGGCGGTCGAACAGTCTGACCGATAACAGATGACATAATGGGTTCGATCTACCCGTCGAACAATCCGGGATGGTGCGCCTGTGCAGAAAAGGGACGTGGTAACACTCCATAAAGGCGACCATAAATACCTTCCAATTGACTTTGACTTCAGCCGTGTAGCGTCCCACCGGCTCCATTGATTGGAATGGATATCCCTTCAACTGTCTGCCGATCTCGCCCATAGCTTGCTCCAGGGTTTCCCGGGGCTCTGGATCAACGTTAACGAATATGAAGCCATTCCACAGGTCGGTTGCGACCGGGGTCAGACCATAGTTGCACTTGTTAAGGTCGAAGAACTGTTCTTCGTCCGGAACATGTGCCAGGCGGCCGGCTGAGTCGTACGTCCAGCCGTGGAAGTTGCATGTGAAGCCCCCTTTGGCTCTCCCGCCGCAGCCTCTCACTAGCTTATTTCCGCGGTGCTTGCATACGTTGTGAAATCCGCGAATCACACTGTCGCCCCCGCGCTTTATGATCAATGATGTTTTCAGCACTTCAATGTCTCGAACGATATAATCGCCTGGTTCAGGAATTTCTCGCGCCGATCCGATATTAAGCCATGCGCGTCTGAATACTTTCTCGCGCTCCAATTCGAAGTACTCGGGCGAAATATTCGGCTCGACCGGAATCGGGCCGGTGCCGAGGCCGGGGTATCGAGTCGTCCACCTGTCATCTCTCTGTGCTGTGGCCATGTCGCCTCCAAAAACCTTGCAAGCGCTTAGCAACAAGATTCAGCTTTGTAGAAGAGTGGAAAATGCGTAAACGACACAAGCGGCCAGGGTAGCCTCTACAAGGACGCGGGCAAGCTCTCTTAAAACCCTCTGGCGTTTGACTCACTGCCAACCAGTCGGCTCAGGAGACTGACATGATTTGATCGAGCAGTCTTGGCCGATCAATTATGTTGCCCGCCTTAATCACGGAGTCGACTCTATACGTGTTCGTGATATCTTTGAGCGGGTCTCCATCGATAATTAGAACATCTGCCACTTTCCCGACCTCGACCGTCCCCAGTGACGGCTGGTTCAGATACTCTGCGCCGGTCTTTGTGGCAGCCACAAGTACCTTATCG
>DASTET010000179.1:0-3492 GCA_035709445.1 Blastocatellia bacterium
GAGAGGTTAAGCGCCGGTCATGTCGCAGGGCTCGATATAACTCAAGGCATGCTCGAAATCGCAGAGCGCAAGCGCCGCAGCCGGGACGTAGACAACCTGAGCTTTTACCGCGCGGATATCATGCGCCTGCCCTTTGCCGACGAGTCGTTCGACGCGGTGACTGCCGGGTACGCGCTGAGAAATGTGCCGGACATCGTCGGCGCGCTCGCCGAGATAAAGCGAGTGCTCAGGCCGGGCGGCAAGTTCTTTTCGCTCGACTTCGCGCACCCGCCGAATAAGGCTTACCGATGGCTCTATCTCAGATACCTCACCCTGGCCGGGTCGGTCGTCGGGCTGATGCTGCACGGCGACCCGGACACTTATCGCTATATACCCGAAACTCTAAAGCTCTATCCGGGGCAGCGCGGCGTGCGCGAGTTGATGGACCGCGAGGGCTTTACGGATACAGGTTTTCATGAATTCGGTGGTGGGATCATGGCCATTAACTACGGCACGAAGCCTCAATGAGACCACGCCACAAGAGAACGCGACAGGATTTACGGGATTGACAAGAGTATGAATATGACTTCCACACGGATTAAATACCCTCCTGCGAGAAAGGCCGGGCAGGTCGACGATTATCACGGCGTCGAGATAGCAGACCCTTACCGCTGGCTTGAGGACATAGACTCAGAGGAGACCCGCGAATGGATCGAGGCCCAGCGGAATCTGACGGCGAGTTTCCTCGACCCGATCCCCGCAAGAGAAGAGATAAAGCAACGGCTCACGAGGCTCTGGAACTTTGAGCGCTACACAGTGCCTTTCAAGCAGGGTGACCGATATTTCTATACAAAGAACGACGGGCTCCAGGACCAGAACGTGCTCTACACGGTGGAGTCGCTCGAAGGCGAGCCTGTGATGCTGCTCGACCCGAACACGCTCTCGAAAGACGGGACCGTCTCGCTCGCCGGGGTTTCGGTGAGCGAAGACGCGCGCCTGATGGCATACGGGCTTTCGACCTCCGGCTCCGACTGGCAGGAATGGAGGGTGCTCGATATAGAGACCGGCAAAGACCTGGAGGATTCGATCAACTGGGTCAAGTTCTCGAATATCTCGTGGACCGCCGACGGCAAAGGCTTCTTCTACAGCCGGTACGACGAGCCGAAAGAAGAAGACAGGCTTGCAGCCAGCAATTATTTTCAGAAGCTCTTCTATCACCCGATAGGCGCGGATCAATCGAGCGACGAGCTTGTTTATGAGCGGCCCGACGAGAAGGAGTGGAATTTCGACGGCAGCGTCACCGAAGACGGACACTACCTGATCATAAGCGTATGGACCGGCTCGCCGAAAAACAGGATCTTTTATAAAGACCTCCGGGCGAAGGACTCGGAAGTGGTCAGGCTGATCGATGAGTTCGAAGCCGCCTATATCTTTTTAGGCAATGACGGGCCGGTATTCTACTTTCAGACCGATTGGCAAGCGCCTCGCGGTCGCGTCATTGCCATCGATACAGGCAGACCCGAGCGTGAGAACTGGAAGGAACTGATCCCCGAAGCGGAGGAAGCGATTCAGGGGGTCTCTCTCGTAGGCGATATGTTCGTGGTCGTCTATTTGAAAGACGCGCGCACAGAGGTGAAGGTGCATAACCTCGACGGCAGCTTCGCGCGCGAGATAACACTCCCCGGAATCGGCTCTGCGAGCGGGTTCTACGGAAGGCGCAAGCACAATGAGACGTTTTACATGTTCACGGGTTTTACGATTCCGCCGACGATCTATCATTACGATATGGCGACGGGCGGAAGCGTTATATTTCGTGAGCCGAAGGTCGACTTCAACCCTGACGACTACGTTACGACGCAGCTCTTTTACGCGAGCAAGGACGGCACGCGCGTGCCGATGTTCATCACTCACAGGAAAGGGTTGAAGCGCGACGGCAGCAACCCGACATATCTGTATGGATACGGCGGGTTCAACATCCCCGTAACGCCCGCGTTCTCCGTAGGCAGCCTCGTATGGATGGAGATGGGAGGCGTCTATGCCGTGGCGAACCTGCGCGGCGGCGGCGAGTACGGCAAAGAGTGGCACGAAGCGGGCACGAAAGAGAGAAAGCAGAACGTCTTTGACGACTTCATAGCGGCTGCCGAATGGCTTATTGCGAACGGGTACACCTCAACGCCCAGGCTTGCCATCGGCGGAGGGTCGAACGGCGGGTTGCTTGTCGGGGCGGTGATGAACCAGCGGCCCGATCTGTTCGGCGCGGCTGTGCCCGCAGTGGGGGTGATGGATATGCTCAGGTTCCACAAGTTCACGATTGGCTATGCGTGGACTTCGGACTACGGCTCGCCGGACGACCCGGAAGGCTTCAAGGCTATTTATCCCTATTCGCCGCTTCACAACATAAAGCCCGGCGTCGCCTACCCGCCGACTTTGATCGTGACCGCGGACCACGACGACAGGGTGTTTCCCGCGCACAGCTTCAAGTACGCGGCGGCGCTTCAAGCCGCGCAGGCTGGCCCCGCCCCGGTATTGATCCGTATCGAGAGCCGGGCCGGTCACGGCGTGGGCACCCCGGTATCAAAGCTCATAGAAGAGACCGCCGACCGCTGGGCCTTTCTGACCTGGGCGTTGAATAGGTGAGAAGCCAGAAGCCAGAAGTCAGAAGCCAGAAGCCGGTCGGGCTGAATTCAGGTTCATTTCATTCAGCCTCCGGCGACAGAAGAGGCGAGAGATTCTGGCTTCTGGCTTCTGGCTTCTAGCTTCTTATTTATCAACGGCTGCCTTTACGTATTCGAGGAACTGGCTTTCGGGCAGCGCGCCTACGAACTCGACGCTGTCGTTTATCACTATTTTCGGGACGCCTCTCACCCTGTAACGCTGCGCGAGGTCGGGAAACTCCATCGCTTCGATCACGTCAGCCGTTACACGCTCGCTCTCGACCGCCATCTTGTGAGCCATACTGGCTGCTGCGGGGCAGTACGGTCAGGAGGGCGTTGTGAATACTTTTATACTCACGTCCCGGGTGAGGGATTGAAGGAACTCGCGCGTCTCTTCTGAAAGATCGGTCAAGCCGGTCGAGGCATCTACAAGGTCGTTTATAAACGACGAGAACTCATACCCGGAAGGTATGCCGAAAAACCGCATATGCCCGCGCGCTGCGCCCTTGACTACGAAGGCGGGCACGCGGTCGATGCCGTGGCTTGCCGCTTCGTCTGCGGCTGAAGATATATCGTGGACAGTGAGTGTGAGCTTGTCGGATAGATTTGCGACCTCTTCAAGCAACTGTTCGGTCTGGGCGCAGGTCTCGCACGGCTGCTTGCCCGGTATGATCAAGGGCGACTCTTTCTCGGTGAACATCACCATCTCGACGCTGTCGGTCAGGTTTTCCTCAAAATGATTGCGTAGCGTCTCCTGGTCTTTTTCAGAGATGAGCATTTCGGTCTCCTTTACTCTTTCGGTTTTGCGTCGCCGACGGTCGCGTCTATCCTCTCGGCCAGGATGAAGTCGCGGTCGGTC
>DASTET010000180.1:0-2842 GCA_035709445.1 Blastocatellia bacterium
ACTTTGATCGATAAGAACTTCCCTTCACTGGCATCGCGCGAATAAGAAAGTTCAGCATTCGACAACAACGCGATTTCTGTTATGATGACGCCCGGCCCCCTCACAATATCTTTTCACATCTGCTAGGAAATGCTGCGACGCGGGTGGTGATATGGAGAGTCCGCTTCGATTCTGCATGGTCACGACTTTCTACCCGCCGTACAGTTTTGGCGGAGACGCCATCTTTGTGCGGCGGCTTGCAAACGAGCTGGCCGAGCGCGGGCATGAGGTCGACGTGATCCACTGCATCGACTCATACAGGCTGCTGGCTGGCGGCGAGCCTGAAAGGGTGTGCGGCGATCATCCGAACGTGACCGTACACGGGCTCAGGAGTCCTTTAGGCCGGCTCTCCCCGTTCGCTTCGCAACAGACCGGGTTGCCTCTTTTCAAATCGGCCCGCATACGCGAGGTCATGAAGAAGGGGTTCGACGTCATACACTATCACAACATCTCGCTTTTCGGTCCCGGAGTCCTCGAATATGGCAGGGCTGTCAAGCTCTATACGATGCACGAGTACTGGCTGGTCTGCCCCACGCACGTGTTGTTCAAATTCAACCGCGTCGCCTGCACCGAGCCCAGTTGTTTTAAGTGCAACCTCTCCTACAGACGCCCGCCCCAGTGGTGGAGATATACGGGCTTGCTTGAGAACTCGGTCCGACATGTCGATGCTTTTATCGCCCAGAGCCGGTTCGGGAAGGAAGCGCATCAGCGGATGAAGCTCGACATCCCCCTGGTGGACCTGCCCGGTTTCGTGCCATCTGCGCCGGTCGCCGACGAGCCGACTGTCGAGCCGCAGCCGTCGCCTTATTTCCTTTTCGTCGGGCGGCTCGAAAAACTCAAAGGATTACAGACGCTCATACCGGTCTTTCGACGCAGCGCCAGAGCGAACCTGCTTATCGCAGGCGCGGGTAGTTACGAGCCTCAACTACGGCAGTTGGCCGAGGGCAGCAGCAACATACGATTCCTCGGCCACCTGGCAGAACCGCAGCTTAACGGTTTATACCGGCGGGCCGTGGCGCTCATAGTGCCTTCGCTCTGTTATGAGGTTTTTCCTCTCGTGATTCCGGAGGCATTCCGTCAGCAGACGCCCGTGATCGCCCGGAACATCGGCGGGTTGCCGGAGATAGTCCGCGAGAGCGAGGGAGGTCTTTTGTACGACTCCGAAGGGGAATTGGTAGCGGCGATCGATGATCTGCTCGCGGACACGCGCTACAGAGATGAGATGGGCTTGCGCGGTTATCAGGCTTATCAACGCAACTGGACCGTCGAGGCCCATCTCGAACGTTACTTTGCACTGATCCATAAAGTCTCTGCAAAAAATGGTGATGTCAAAGGCCGGTCCTGACGAGGGTGGTTCGTATGATGAAAGCTCAATGCAAAACGATTAGCAGAGCGATGTTGCCGGCGCTGCTTATTTTTCTGATGGTTCATACCGCATTCTCTCAAGCTGTCACTGCGGTCGCTTCGGGCGTGTGTCGGGACGAAGCGGGGCTTGTCGTGCCAGGGGTTACCGTTACGATAAGAAACCTCGACACGGGCGCCACCCGGACCGTTATGACGGACGACAAAGGGCGTTACTATGCTTCATCACTTCCCCCCGGCAACTACGCGCTTGAAGCCAGCAGGGAAGGGTTCAGCACTGAAGTTTACAAAAACGTGAGTCTGACCGTGGGCAGGGAGGCTGTGGTCGATTTTCTTCTGCGCGTAGGGCGAATAGAAGAGCGGATAGAAGTAAGCGCAGGGGCCTTGCTGGTAGAAACGACCGGCTCGGCCCTGAGCGAGTTTGTCGACGAGAGAAAGGTGCGCGACCTTCCGCTTAACGGTCGGGACATTGTACAGCTAATACAATTGCAGATGGGGGTGAACGCCGCCAGGACCGACCTGGGCGATATATTGACGGGCGGTAAGGGCACAAGGATTACAGTTGCGGGCGTGAGACCTTCAGGCAATACCTTTGTGCTCGATGGCACGTTAATCAATAATCTGGGCAATCGAGTGGCGACGGGCGCGACAGGGCAGTTGACAGGCGTGGAGACCATAAAGGAATTTCAGGTGCTTATCAGCAACTACAGCGCCGAATACAGTCGTGTGACGGGCGGCGCCTTCAACGTCGTGACCAGATCGGGAGCTAACACGCTTCACGGCTCGGTCTTCGAGTTCATCCGCAATGACAACTTCGACGCGCGAAACTTTTTTGACCTGGAGAAGCCCGAATTCAAGCGTAACCAGTTCGGCTTCTCGCTTGGCGGGCCAATTGTCAAAAACCGCAGCTTCTTCTTCGGCAGCTATGAGGGGTTCAGGGAGAGCATGGGGCTCACGACCATCAGGACCGTGCCCGACCTTGACGCGAGGCGAGGCATACTGAGCGGCAACCGCGTCGAGGTAAATCCCGCCGTCAGACCTTATCTGGACCTGTGGCCGCTGCCGACATCAGACCCTGTCGCCGGGGACGGCTCGGCTTTGTTCGTTAGCCAGTTCAACCGGGATGCGAGAGAAGATTTTTTCACGGTCCGGCTCGATCATTACTTCTCCCGGGCCGATTCGCTTATGGCGCGCTACACGTTCTCGGATTCCGACCAGCTCTTCATAACCGATGAGAGCTTTCCCCAGTTTCCAAATCGGTCTCGCAATCGGCCTCAATATCTGACTCTGCGAGAAACGAAGCTGCTCTCTTCTGCGGCCACAAACGAATTTCGGTTCGGCATTGCGCGCAGCAACCCCACAGAGAATATCGCGCTCGAAGACCCTTTGACCGAGCTTGGCTTTATCGCGGGTCAGCCCCTCGGCACGATCACCATAAGCG
>DASTET010000181.1:0-5614 GCA_035709445.1 Blastocatellia bacterium
AGCCGAAATGACTACGAACTATCCCACGCGGGACAAGAGCGAAGCCGAGCGCCGCGCGGCAATCGAGGAGTTTCGCCGCGACGCGCTCCTTGCGCGCGACTTCGGATTTGCGGGCAAGTGGACAGGGATACCCGACCAGACCGCGATGGCGGTCGAGATATTTCAGATCGCGGACGAAGAGATCAACCGCGCTATCGAAGAAGCAAAGCTTTTTCTCGAAGCGGAACGAGCCGGGCGCGGCGCCATGATTATTGGAGGGAAGATGGCCGACCGCGCAACCGACCGCATCAACCGCACGATTCTCAAGACCGCATACGCGCTTGGCCGTCTTGACGATCAGTTGGCGAGGGAGCTTTGGTTGCAGGCACGAACGGAAAGAGATGGAATATGAGCGAAAGAGAGCCGAGAGTCTTTGAGCCGAGTTACGGTCGTTTACTCGACGATTTCGGGCGGGGGGAGATATATCACCACCCGTGGGAGGTGACTATCGATGATGGGATGCTCGCCATGTTTTCGGCATCCTTTCTGGACCCGAACCCGCTCTATTCGAGCCGCCGTTATGCGCGGGATCTTGGTTTTCGCGACAGGGTCGTGCATCCTATGGTGCTGCTAAATCTCGCGCTCAGCTTTTCGGTGCACGATGTCTCGGAGCAGGCCATCGCGCACCTGGCATATATCAACCTGACTTTTCCGAATGCGGCTTATGCAGGCGATACGATCTCGGCATCTTCGAAGGTGCTGGGCGTGCGCGTATCGGAGTCGAAGCCGGATCGCGGCGTCATCCACCTGCGCACGACGGGCGTCAACCAGGACGGATTGCCTGTAGTCGATTTCGAGAGGAAAGCATTGATTCCCGCAGGCAGGCTTGAGGGCCGCGCTCATCCTCCTGTGCGGGAGGTCGTCGAAAATGAGAACGCTCGCACCGGACACCTGAATATCAATTTCGATTCCCTGCCTCGCCAGCTTGCGCTCGATATAAGACTGCCGAGGTGGCCGGGCCGCCCGCGCGGGGTCTTCGAAGATTATGAAGCAGGCGATATCATAATCCACAACACGGGCCGGACGATCGGTGTGAGCGAGCATATGCAGTTAACGGTTCTCACGCGAAACAGCCACCCGCTGCATTTCGATGAAGTATACTCGCGCGAGCGCAGCTTCGCCGCCACGCGAGTGGTCGAGGGCGGGCTTGTATTCGCCTGGACCTGCTCTCTTGCGAGCCGCGACACAAGCGCAAACGCTCTGTGGGAGATGGGGTATGATCGCGGCATCCATCCGGCGCCGGTGCTTGCAGGCGATACTCTCTACGCGGCATCGAGTGTGATAGAGAAGCTGGACTACAACGAGAGAGCAGGAGTCGTGCGGTTTCACATGGTGGGGTTAAAAAACGAAAAGCCTTCTTCTCTGAGGAGCGCGGGCGTGAATCTGTTTGAAGATAAATTCGAGCAGAAGGTATTCGAGATCGAGCGCGCGCTTCTGCTGCCTAAACGTCCCTCGCTATTATGAGAACCGACAGAAGAGATGGACAGGATTTACAAGAGAATTGAATCCAATACAGCCGACTTATCCTGTCCGTTTTTGGCAGCTTTGTGGGGCAGAAATAAAGATTCGAGCCTTCACCTCACAGCTATTGGAGCCTGTAGCTGGTCGATGTTTTCAGATTGGCAGCCGCATCATATGTAGTCTTGGGTTTGGTAATCGAGGTAACGCGAATCGTGTAGCTGCCTCTTGCGGAATTCTTCCTGGTCGACGTGCTGAACAGGGTCCACCCCGTCTGTGTCGGTAGTGCTCGTGAAGATTGTCTATGTGTTGTTTGGAGCTACAAGGTCCACTTTAACCGACGCGCCGCTCACCACAGAACCGTTTTGATCGACGGCCTGGACCCGCCAGAAGACCTTCTGTCCCCTTGTGAAGGTTGTCTCGGGATTTCCGGAAGAGTCAGTAGTGCGAATGTCGGCTATGTGCATTGAGAGAGTTACAAGCGGCGTCTCTTAATCGCCGTCGAGTAT
Source organism: Blastocatellia bacterium (assembly GCA_035709445.1). Classification (GTDB taxonomy): domain Bacteria; phylum Acidobacteriota; class Blastocatellia; order UBA7656; family UBA7656; genus DASTET01. The sequence continues at coordinate 2,007 of DASTET010000181.1, forward strand.
TCCATCCATATCCCTGTCTATGCCCCTGCGCAAACCCGTGCCTCCCCGCAAACCATCAGGGTTCGCAGCAGTCTCAGCGGCTTTGCGACGAGAACGGTGACAGCAAAATAGATCGGCAGGTTCGTAAAAAGAAGGAATCGAAAAGTCTTCAAATCAGGCAACCGAACCGCTTCATAATCGGTCTCTGATTTGTGGGATGGGTTGGAGTCCGGCTACTCTGTTAAGGCATCATTGAATTTGTATCCCACTCCCCAGACCGTCAGAACGTATTTAGGTTTCTTGGGGTTCTCTTCAATCTTGGTCCTGAGCCTGTTCACATGCGGATCTATATTGCGCTTATACCCTTCATAGGCTGTATCCCAGATAACACTCAGCAGGTCCTGTCTGGAATAAACATACCCCGGTGATGAGGCGAGCAATTTGAGGATATCGAATTCGATTGGTGTAAGCGAGACATCTTTTCCCCCGATGGTGACCGTGTGGCGGTCGAGATCGATTTCAAGGTCTCCGTGCTTTATAAGTTTCTGGCTCTGTTGCTGAGGCTCGACGGGTGCTCTTCTGAGCAGGGCCTGAATCCTTAGCTCAAGCTCAAGGGGGCTGAACGGCTTTGCCAGGTAGTCGTCAGCTCCATAAGAAAAGCCGGTGACCTTGTCCTCGAGCGTGGCCTTCTCCGTCAACATCAAGATAGGAGTGTTTATACCCTTCTCTCTTAGTAGCTGGCAAAGCTTGAAGCCGTCGATGCCAGGCATCACGACGTCGAGTATTATGATATTTGGAGAAGAAGAGAGCCCGCGGTCAAGCCCCTGTATTCCGTCTATCGCTTCTTCGACTTCATATCCGCGTGGTCTAAGATAATCTGCAACCATCTTGCGGATAGATTTATTGTCATCGACTATGAGAATCTTTTTTCCCGAGATGTTTTCCATCTGGTTCAAGATTACAAGAGAGATGATGTAAATATCAAACTTACAGCAGACGCATGGGCATAACTACATATCTGTAATCGTACTGTTCATCTGCTCTTGGTTTGAGCAGCGCGGGGCTTTGTTCATCCTTGAAATCGAATGCAATTTCATCAGTCCCGACCACGCCTAAGAAATCTAGCAGGTACTGAGCATTGAAACCAATACTCAGATTGTCTCCATTGTAATCTACCGGGATTACTTCCTTAGCTTCTCCGACGTCAGCGCTCTGCGATGTGATGTTCAACCTGCCGCTGCTCAGATCAAACTTAACCGCGTGGCTTCGCTCATCAGCCATAAGGGCTGCGCGTCTTATGGCCTGAGTAATCTTTTCCGTGTTTATTGGAACAGTCTTGTCGTTGCTCTTTGGCAAGACAAGATCGTAATTTGGGAACTGACCCGACAGCATCCTTGATGTCAGTTGACGATGGCCGATCTTAAAAAAGAGATGATTGTCGTCCTCGGCAAACTTCAGGGTCTCTTCCGAACCAGCGGTAAGCTTCAATAGTTCATTCAAGGCCTTCTTAGGGATATTCACTTTCAGCTGATAATCGTCCGGCGCCTGTTCGAGCGCGGCTGCCGCCAAAGCCAGCCTGTGCCCGTCGGTGGCTACCATTTGGAGTTTGCCGTCTGCCAGCAAAAGAAGGGCCCCATTTAGCGCATATCTCGACTCTTCCTGGGTTATTGCATAGATAGTTCGGCTGATAAGGTTGTGCAATATCTTGGCCGGTATCGCCAGACTGGTTTGATTCGACTTAGGCGTGCTCGGAAAATGTTCCCTTGCCTGTCCGACGATCTTGAACTCTGATGCGCCGCAGCTTATCTTCACCCAGTCATTATCTTCTTTAACAAAGTTGATATCCGCATCCGGCAGGAAACGGACGATATCAAACAATCGCCTTGCCTGTAGCACAAGCGCGCCCGGATGGCTTACGTCGGCCGTACATTCTGTATATAAAGAAACATCCAGGTCCGTCGCTACAAGGGAGATCAAGGATTCACCCATTGTCTCTAATAGAATGTTCGACAGAATAGGGATAGTGTTTTTCTTCTCCACAACTCCTTGAAGAAGGTTCAATTCTTTAAGAAGGGCCGGTTTGCTCAGACTAAACTTCATTATTCCACCTCTCATGCCAGAATTCTCGCCTATTACTAAATAATCTAATATTAAACATCTGTTTTTATATAGTAGTAGTAGTAGGTCCTGTGGAAAAGTGGACCCATGTACTTAAACTACTGAAAAATAAAGAGCAAACCCGATAACCGCCTGTGAAAAAAGCTGTGAAAAACCTGTGTAAAAAGGGCCTTGCCTGTGGACCCTTTTTCTAAATGCAATAGTTTTCAACAGGTTCCACAAGGGCTCCACAGATAGGAGTTGTGGAAAAAGTATGAAAATCATTTGATTTCAGCAATTAGGCTGTTAATAATCCTGTGGAAAACGGAATCCGACTCATATAATTGCGCTATTTTATTGATGCTGTGCAAAACCGTCGTGTGGTGTTTTCCACCAAATTCGCGTCCGATCTCGGGTAGGCTTGCTCTGGTTAGAGTTTTGCACAGGTACATGGCTACCTGTCTTGGGACTGCGATGCTCCTTGAGTTATTCTTGGATTTCAGGTCTGAGACTTTAAGCCCATAATGAGAGGCAACAGATTTCTGTATGAACTCTATAGAGATACCGTCAGTCTCCTCATCTATTATGTTTTTAAGCACCTCCTGAGCGAGGTCTATGCCTATAGGCAGTCCTTTAAGTGAAGCGTATGCAACGAGCCTGACCAGTGAGCCTTCGAGTTCTCTTATGTTCGACTTTATCTTGCTTGCTATAAAAAGCGCCACATTGTCGGGCATATCTATCTTTTCAATTTCAGCTTTTCTCTTTAGTATCGCTACCTTCGTTTCGAGATCAGGCGGCTGAATATCGGCTATGAGACCCCATTCAAACCTTGAATGAAGCCGCTCTTCAAGCGTAGGTATCTCTCGAGGCGGGCAATCGCTCGAAATGACTATCTGCTTCTGGGCGTCATAAAGTGCGTTGAAGGTATGGAAAAACTCTTCCTGGGTCCTCTCCTTCCCTGCCAGAAACTGAATATCATCCATCAGCAAGACATCGATGTTTCTGTACTTCTCTCTGAAGGTAATCGTTTTATCGTATCGAATCGCGTTTATAAGCTCGTTCATGAACTTTTCAGAGGATATATAGGTCAGTCTTATATTGTGTGTCCGGGCCTTTATCGCATGGCCAATCGCATGCATAAGGTGAGTTTTGCCTAGTCCCACGCCTCCATAGATGTAGAGTGGGTTATATGTCTTAGATGGCATATCGACCACGGCAAGGGCCGCAGCGTGCGCAAACTGGTTGCAAGAACCAACTACAAAAGTGTCAAACATGTACTTGGGATTTAGAGGAAGCTCTATAGGCTCCACATCCATTATTCTTGAGAGCCCAAAGCTGCTTATATCCTGGGTGTTTAAGGAGATGAATTTGTTGGTTTTCTGTGGAGCTTCGGCTATTTTATGACCATTGCCGCCATTTAATCTCTGTTCTTCCTCGATCAAGAAGCTGACTTTGTAACCGTCTAGGTCGAGTTCCTGGAGTGACTCTTCAAGCACATCAAAATAATTGTTCGTTATCCAGTCTCGGAATAT
>DASTET010000182.1:0-3611 GCA_035709445.1 Blastocatellia bacterium
TCGCAGGAAAAGGGACGACGCTTACGCTGAGGGTTCCCCTCAACAGCCTCTCTTCTAACAACCAGCCTTAACGCCCGGAGGTGCAGCCATGATGAGGATCCTCATAGTAGACGATCATATCGTCGTCCGTGATGGGGTGAAGAGAATCTTTGATGAGCAGCCCTACGAAGTCGTTTTTGGCGAGGCGAGCACTCATCAGGAAGCGCTCAAGCTCGCTCGCGAAGAGAGCTGGGACGCTGTGGTGCTGGATATCTCCCTGGGCGGAAGAAACGGGCTGGAGGTCTTGAAAGACTTGAAACAGATTCATCCGAAGCTCCCTGTGCTTATCCTCAGCATGCACTCGGAGGAGCAGTACGCGCGCCGCGCCTTCAGGGCGGGAGCCGCCGGGTATATCACAAAAGACAGCCCGCGCGCAGAGCTGGTCAAAGCTATCAGCAAGGTGATCGAAGGCGGGAGGTATATCAGCCCCTCACTGGCCGAGAAACTCCTGTTCGATATCGAAAGGGGCACGGACCGCCCGCTTCATGAGGACCTCTCTAACCGTGAGTTCGAGGTAATGCGGCTTATAGCTTCGGGAAAGTCCGTCGGTGAGATTGCCGATATGCTGTCGCTCAGTGATAAGACTATCAGCACCTACCGGGCGCGCATCCTTGAAAAGATGAGAATGAAGTCCAGTGCGGAGCTTATCCACTACGCCATCAAAAACAAGCTGGTAGATTAGGCCGATGATTGAGTAATCCATTCCTGTAGGGATTCACCTTTTGAACGAAGTACTCAAAGTAAAAAAGGGCGGGCGAGAACTTTGCAAAAGCGAGAACTTTGCAAAAGCGAGAACTTTGCAAAAGAAATAGACAGGATTAACAAGAGAATCCTGTTAATCCTGTTTATTGGCAACTCCTCAGCCCGATTCATCGGGCTTGCTCGCAGGGCATATCATGGCTGTGCAGTATGCGCTTCGCGCCGCGCGGCCAGCGCTTTTAGGGCTGGTTATAAAAGTGCCACGAGGCTGAGGGCGCTTCAGCGCCCTTATCCGCGAGGCTTTCTCACTATGGCTAAAGCCTGACCGAGGTAAGCGCGCTCGAAGCGCGCTTAGATTATCGTTGCTGGCTGAAACCAGCGCTAGAAGCGCTGGCCTATCTGCCTTCGGCAAGCCCGATGAATCGGGCTGAGGAGTAACGTTAATTTTCCATATCCCGATCTAATCCTTGACGCACTATGAGCTAAACCTGTGAGATGTTTTTGACACCTGAAAACCCACCAAATTCTGCCCATATTCGGGGCTAAGAGGTTTAGCAACTTATGCGTCAAGGATTAATACCCCTCGGTTCAGGGCGTTAGCACGACCTTGATGCAATCGTCTTCCTTGTTGAGAAAGATGTCAAAGCCTTCGGGCGCGTCATCGAGCCGCATGCGGTGCGTGATGACGAAGCTCGGATCGATCTCCCCTTTTTCGATTCTTTCAAGCAGCGGGCGCATATATCGTTGAACGTGCGCCTGTCCGCTTCGGATCGTCAGCGACCGGTTCATGATAGAGCCCATGGGGAATTTATCGATGAACCCGCCGTAGACGCCTATGACCGAGACCGTGCCGCCGTTGCCGCAGGCCATTATGGCCTCGCGCAGGGCGTGCGGCCTGTCCGTCTCCAGCATCATCGCCTGTTTGGTTCGGTCGTAAGCGCCGAGCAGACCCGGTTTGTGCGCCTCCATGCCGACTGCATCGATGCAGGCGTCAGGGCCGCGGCCCCCGGTCATCTCTTTGAGCGCTTCGAGCACGCTCGTCTCTTCATAGTTGATCGTCTCCGCGCCGCCCTCGTCGCGCGCCATCCGCAGCCGGGAAGGGAAGCGGTCTATCGCTATCACCCGCTCCGCGCCAAGCATGAAAGCGCTCTTTATGGCGAACTGCCCTACGGGACCGCACCCCCAGACGGCGATGGTGTCGCCCGGCTTGATGTCGCACATCTCCGCGCCCATGTACCCGGTAGGGAAGATGTCGGAGAGAAAAAGCACCTGTTCATCCGAAAGTCCATTCTCGATCTTTATCGGCCCGACATCGGCGAACGGCACGCGCGCGTATTCGGCCTGTCCGCCCGCATACCCGCCCGTCAGGTGCGAGTAGCCGAATATCCCGGCGGGCGAATACCCGAAGAGCTTTTCGGCCATCCAGGCGTTCGGGTTGGAGTTCTCGCAAAGCGAGTACATCTCCTTTTGACAGTGCCAGCATTTGCCGCACGATATCGGAAAGGGGACCACGACGCGGTCGCCGACCTTCAGCTTCTTGACCTCGCGCCCGACCTCGACGACCTCACCCATGAACTCGTGGCCGAGGATGTCGCCCGATTCCATCGTCGGGATGAATCCGTTGTAGAGGTGCAGGTCCGAGCCGCAGATCGCCGTCGAAGTGATCCGCACGATAGCATCGCTCTGATTCAGTATCTTCGGGTCGGGCACCTCTTCGACCCTCACCTTCTGTTTATCTATCCAACAGTTGGCCTTCATTTCTCCTCCTTATAACTCGGTCCGGCTTGCCTGAGGCTGCGCCGGGTGCATGCCCCGGTGGATGCTGGCGTCCGAGTGCACGACTTCGCCCGTCTCCAGGACCTGTTTGAAGCGGTAGATGTCGCCCTTGATCTGCTGCCCCGGCTCTCTGCCAAAGAGCTTTGCCACGGTCGCGCCGATGATGCCGCCGGGCGGGGTATACTCCATCTCGACCCTTATCTCCGTGCCGCGTTCGCCCGGCGCGCGCCTGAATCGCACCGACCCGGAGTTCTCCACGTCCGCGCCCTCAAGCGAGCGCCACGCGATCAATTCGTTCGGTCGGTCTTCAATGATCTCGGCGTCCCATTCGACCGTCGCGCCTGCCGGCGCTTTCGCAACCCAGTGCGAGCGCCTCTCATCGATCACCTCGACCGATTCGAGATGGCTCATGAAACGCGGAAGGTTCCTGAAGTCGCGCCAGAATCGATAGACCTCTTCGACCGGGCGGTTGACCGTAATCGCCTTGACGTGAGAGACGCGGGCGCTCTCGCCGCGACCGAGCTGCTGAGCGCAGTAATAGTCGAGCGCCGTCACTCCGGCCACTGCCGCCGTCGCCGCCGCGAGCCTTCCCCTGTCAGAGTCTTCCGAGGCAAGGGCCGAGCCAAGCAGCGATATATCGAGCGCATCTCCCGCCACGCGCGACCAGACCCAGCCTGCGGTGCCTGGCTGTGCGAGTATGCCTATACCGCTTGTTATCTCGCGCAGCCCCATCGCGCGAATCAAGACCGTATGATCTCCGTTGAGACCGATCAACCTTGCCAGACGGCGCGGAGCAATCACCTCCGCAAGCCCCAGCCCGATGCTGAGCCACGCGAGGGCCTGCGCGAGCTGCTGGCCTTTCTTATCCCTTCGTCCGATTTGCTGCCGTCGATATACATCCTGCCTGCCTCGCGGCTGCTCGCCGGATTTTAAAGCCGGCTCCTGCTCCCGGCCCGGAGCGACAGCCTGCGTTGTTTGCCGATTTGCCATATTTACCCCTCTTTCCCGCTTGCGCATTCGTATGAACGAGCAGCGTTGAATAGTCCTTGTTCTGTTGTTTTGCGTATTCTCCTGACATAAATCGCTACGACCTAGCT
>DASTET010000183.1:0-2859 GCA_035709445.1 Blastocatellia bacterium
CATCTCAGCCGATTCCATCGACAGGTCGATCTTGCCGTCTCGATTCAGGTCTATAGCGATGCTGATCTTCTCGCGATCCGAATAGATACCCTGATTGTCGAATGTCGTAACAGCCACCTTGTACTGTTTGCCTGCGATATCGAGCGTCCCGGTCCGGCCATACTTGCGATAATAGAAGACCCCGCGCTTTTTTCGCTCTTCATCGGTGAAGCGATACACGCCGTAAGGGAGCTCTATCTCTTCAGTCTTGCCGCCGGTCTCAAAAGCGGCGCGGATTGCGACCGTCTTTTGATAGACGCCCTGTCTAAGCCGGGTCCACTCGGGCGCGCCGTCATCGGTGAGGTCGCGGTTGTTATTCGAGTCTATATAAACTCGCGGGGCCTCGCCCTCGGCTTCGTCTATGACCACGGTTATATATTTCTTCTCTTTCGAATTGCCTATCGTGAGACGCCCGTAGCGAGGGTTCTTCGAGTTGTACTCGGGCTCTTTGACGAGCTTTACGGGCGGCTTCTCCTCCGCGCCCGACCACGAAGGGCGGTATGCGTTGACCATGTGCTCCGGCCGTATCTCAAGCCGAGTGGTGAAATCGATTCTCGATTGGGCTGTGGAGACGGAAGATGAAAGGCTCAAGGCTATGAGCAGACAGGCAGTCAATAACCTGCTTGATCTCATGTCGTCCTCCTGAGTCTGCGGGAAGCCCTCCGAGGCTCACTGGACCAGAAGCGGGTCTCTAAGCTCTTCGAGGTCGACGGGCCGGTATCCTATCGAGTCGCCGTCGAGGAAAATCTCTACGACCGAAGGCTCGCCGAGCTGGCCCCCAATCAGCGCCTCCGAGAGCGGATCTTCGACATACTTCTGAAGCGCGCGTCTTAGCGGGCGGGCGCCGTAGCTACGATCCGTACAGGTCTTCTCGACTATCCACCGCCTGGCCTCTTCGGTCATCTGCACCTGAAGCTTGCGGCGGATCAAGGTCCGGTTGAGCTGAGCGACAAGTATGCCGACTATCTCATAGAGGTCGGCGTCCGTGAGCGGCTCGAATACTATAATCTCGTCGAGACGGTTTATGAATTCGGGGTTGAAGGTCTGCTTGACGGCCTGCATCACCCCCTCTTCGACCGTCGCCTGCTGTGTGCGGGCCGAGGACTGGAACCCGAGGTGGCCGCGCTTCTGTATAAACCTTGCGCCGATATTGCTCGTCATTATGAGAATGACGTTCTTGAAATCGATGAGATTTCCTAGCGAGTCGGTGAGCGAGCCGTCTTCGAGGACCTGAAGCAGTATATTGAACAGGTCCGGGTGGGCTTTCTCTATCTCGTCGAGCAGCAGCACCGAATAAGGGTTGCGTTTGATCTTCTCGGTCATCTGCCCGCCTTCTTCGTGCCCCACATAACCGGGCGGGCTGCCGATCAGCTTCGAGACGGAGTGCTTCTCCATGTACTCGGACATGTCGAAGCGTATGAGCGCACGCTCGCTGCCGAACAGGAATTCGGCAAGAGAGCGGGCGACCTCGGTTTTGCCCACCCCGGTCGGGCCGAGGAAGAGGAAGGAGCCGACGGGCCGGTTCGGGTTCTTGAGCCCCGCCCGGCTGCGGCGGATCGCGCGCGAGAGCGCCGATATGGCGCGGTCCTGGCTTATGATGCGGTTGTGCAGCTCCTCTTCGATGCGGAGCAGCTTGGCCGTCTCTTCTTCCTTGAGCGACGTGATGGGGATGCCGGTCCAGCGCGATATGACCTCTTCCACGTCGTCGCGCGTCACGTTGGGGACGGGCGCATCGGCCAGGTTGTACATCTCGCGCAGGCTCGCCAGGTGATTCATCTCTTCCCGCTCTCTCTCTTTGAATATCTTGGCCTGCTCGTAGTTGCGCTCCATGGTCGCGCGCTCGAAGTTGGCTGTGTAACGGCGGAGCCGCTTCTGGCTTTCGAGTATCTCGTCCGGCAGGTTCGGGTCGCGCAGCTTAACGCGCGCCCCGGCCTCATCGATGATATCGATGGCCTTGTCCGGCAGGAAGCGGTCGGGGATGTAGCGGCTCGATTGAAAGACCGACGAATCTATCGCCTCCTGCGTGTAACGGACCTGATGGAAAGTCTCGTACCGTTCCTTGATGCCTTCGAGTATCTTGATGGTCTCTTCTTCGGAAGGCGGCGGGACCTTTATGGCCTGGAACCTTCTTTCGAGAGAACGGTCCTTCTCAATAGTCTTTCTGAATTCGGCGGGCGTGGTCGCGCCAATGCATTGAATCTCGCCGCGCGAGAGGGCGGGCTTGAGGATATTAGCGGCGTCGAGAGACCCTTCAGCCGACCCCGCGCCCACAAGCGTGTGAAGCTCATCGATAAAGATAATGTAGTGCGGGTTATCGGTAAGCTCGCGCATAATGGTTTTGAGCCGCTCTTCGAACTGCCCGCGATACTTCGTGCCAGCGACTATGAGCGAGAGGTCGAGCGCGAGCAGTCGCTTGTCGCGCAGGAAGGGCGGGACCTCGCCCGCGACTATCCGCTGGGCGAGCCCTTCGACTATGGCGGTCTTTCCCACTCCCGGCTCGCCGATGAGCACGGGGTTATTCTTTGTCCGGCGGCAGAGTATCTGTATGAGTCGTTCGATCTCGTTTTCGCGGCCGATCAGAGGATCGAGCTGGTCTGCGAAGGCGGCCTCGGTGAGGTCGCGGCTGAACTCTGCGAGGTGCGGGGCGTCTTTCTTCTGGGCTATCGCGCGGTCGCTTTGATGGGATCGTTGAAGGTCTTCGCGTATGTGGTGGAGGCGCAGCCCCCGGTCATAAAGAATGGCGGCGGCCCCGGATTTCTCTTCGCGAAGAATGCCGAGCAGAAGATGCTCGGTCCCTATGTGCCGGTGCTGCATGCGCTC
>DASTET010000184.1:0-6997 GCA_035709445.1 Blastocatellia bacterium
ATTGTGCCTCTCTCTAAAGTGGTGTTCAAAAGTTCAGTAAGGCCGGGGTTTCGTCTGCTTTCGCGTTGCTCATAAAAGAGCCTTGTCGTCGAAAGCATACAGACCTCCTGACGTTGTATATTCCTGCCGCCCGTTCTGGTGTCGTGCAATTCTTATCCGAGCGGTGTGAGCGTTCGTAATTCAACCTGAAATGAGCAATGCCACTGCCGGTCCGTCTTCAACTCCATGTGATCATTCTGCGCAATCTTAAAGAGTTGGAAACCGCCTTGAGTGGAAGGGAAAGGCTACTTCAACCCCTCAGGCAAGTCAAGCGAAATAGATGTTAACCAGAAGCCAGAAGCCAGAATTATTAAAGCGAATGCTCGCTTGCCGCCATGTCTATTTGCGTTTCCAGGCTCGGTTCTATTTGCCACATTCTGGCTTCTGACTTCTGGCTTCTGGCTTCTTATCTCACTGCTTTCTGGCTGACTGAGACTCTACTTCGATCACTGCCTTGTAAGAGCCTGAGTTGTCGGAGAGCGCCCCTTCGTTGACGGAGAGGAAGAGGAGGCCGTCGCGGGTTGCCGTAAACTCTGCGGACGCGCCTATGAAGATGAAGTCGTCATTGTCGGCCCCGATCACCCCTATGAGCGCGCCCGTAGGCTGATCGCCCATAAGCTTTCTCGGATCCGTAAGCTCTATGCCTTCCGGCCCGCTCGTTCGCCCGCTCGCCTGGTCGAGCGTGACCGAGCCCGTAGCCGTTATGCGTATGCGGTCGCCTCGCTTGATTATAAGCCCCGTGCTGGTCCAGTCGCGCCTTGCCATCACATCGACGGTCTGAGTCTTGACCGGGCCCGTGGGCTTGCGAGTGCTTCGCTCGCTGCTCGATGTCTCGGTGACGGGGGGAGCGGTTGTCGGAGTCTTTTCAGCCTCGGTCGTCTTCTCCGGCTGAACCGGCTCGGGGTCGCGTGTTATGGGCGGCGGCTCGACCGGGGTGCTTGTGCGAGTCTGCGTATCGCGCGTCGAAGATTCGGTCGCGGGGGGAGCCGATATAGAGGATTGCTCTCGCGACGCGTCGCTCGCGCCCGGTGGGGCAGAGTCGAACTCGATCCGGGAGACATCTCCCATATAGATCATGGCGCGGCTCATCTGACGCCCGCCTCCCGTATCGATCAGCACTATGAACTGGTCATCGGCAAAGCTGGTTACTTTCCCTTTAATCACGCTGCCGTTTTTCAGGTGGATCGTATCGGCCTGCGCCATCGACGCAAGCAGAGAAATCAGAACAAGGGATGAAAAAATCTTGCGCATTATTACGCCTCCGCCCAGGAAAGGGTTTAACACCGGCGCAGATTATAGCAAACGGCGACCGGCGAGAAAAACTTCGAGAGCGACCGGGATGAATGCGCGGGGGCCGCGCTATTCGCCTTCGCGATTGACCCGGTCGTTGTAGTCTTCAGATGAGGCCGGGTCCAGCTCCCAGCGTTTGCGGTCGCGCTCTTCCATTTTTTCAGTAGTGTGCAGCGGCTCGTTATCCTCGTAGGTGAGCCCGACGGCCTCGCCTACCTCTTCGACAATATCCTGATCGGGTGTCGGGGCGGAGCCGCCGACGGTCTCTTCGCCCACATCGGCGCGGGCCCAGTCCGCATCGATATCGCCAGCGGAAAGGTCCGGCGTTCGAGAATTGTGCTCGCGCAATTCTCGTATCAATTGCTCGCCGCCGGAGCCTAAACGCTGTGCTTCGCGAAACTCTTCCTGCACCTCTTCGTCAGGCTCGTACTGCTCGCTTTCAGCCATCCCCGCGTCTATGAATTTATCCTTTTTATCATCGGCCATAGCTGACCTGTTCTCCCTCTGTTTTGCCGCATCCTTTCGCGTCAAACAAAGTCTAACATACAAAACAGAGCAGACAAACCGGGTACACACAGGCCCGGGTCATTTATAGGTGATCGGTGTTTGTATCGAGAGGGGATGCGGGCAGAAAAAAGGCGGGGCTGGCCCGAAGACCTGTCCCGCCTTTGATACTTAAAGAGCTAAGCAGGCATCACGTTGCTTGCGGCAAGGCCTTTCGGGCCCTGGATGATCGTGAACTCGACGCGCTGGCCTTCGTTCAGCGTCTTGTATCCTTCCGATTGGATGGCCGAGTAGTGGACGAATACATCATCGCCGCTTGCACGGGTTATGAACCCATAGCCCTTCGTAGCATTAAACCATTTCACCGTTCCTAATTCTCTCAATGCTTTATTCTCCTTTTCACCTGAAGTGGATTGCGTAGTGATGATCGGAGCTAAAGCAAAGAGCGTTCGCGGTCCAACTACCAAACGCGCAAAACCTTAACTTCAACTTCAGTCCTCCTCACACTACTTCTTAATCAAAACTCGCACATCCTACACGCCGCTTTGTCGGCTGTCAACTGGAAAGATTATCGTATTTCATCGTTCATTCATCGCTATTTAGACACCGTGACGACGAGTTCATTGGTCTGAACCCCGGAGGCCGTGGCCGCCCGCACGCGAATCACGCTACCGCGCACGGGAGCGGCCCCCGCCGATATCTTCACCTTGAGCTGCCCGGCGCTTATAAACGATATGGAGTTGAGAGGCACCTGCTCTCCGTTTTCGCGCAGCACCGTCACGGTCATCCCCGCCTGGAACCCGCTCCCTCTGATCACGAGGATCAACAAGCCGTTCGGCTTGCGCTTCACCTTGATCGTGTCTATCGCAGGCCCGAGAAGAGTGCCTGCGACGATCTCATTCGATTCTGCCGAAGGCGGATTGGTATTGCGGACCCGTACCCGGAGCTGACCGGGCGTGTTTCTTATGGCAAGGTTCTCATCGAGGCTGACCGTTCTTCGCGTGGCGGCAAGCTGCGGATCGTCGGGGATGCGCGATACGACGACCGCGCCGTTGATCAACACCTCGGTATCGGCCCTGAACCCCATCCCGTTGATTATGATCTGTAGCCCGCTCTGGCCCGCGCTCGCCTGCGACACCGTCTGGCCTCCGAGCGTGAGCGCCGCCGTTTGAATCCCGAAAACAGGGTCGGGGTCGCCCTGAAGCATCCCCAGCTTCGCCGACAGCTTTCTGCCGCTGAAGATATATACCTCGCCCGCATTATTTAGCCCGTTCATGAACCCGTCTCCGTGCATGGCATTCGATATGTAATCGATAAAGCCGTCGCCGTCGACGTCTCCTCCCGTCAGCCGGTAAGAGAACTCGTCGCCGCCTGCGATGCCCTGCAACGCTCCGTTAGCCCCTGCCAGCCGGAATATCCGCAGCCCCGCGGGCGGGCTGTAGAGTTTTATGACTTCGGGCAGGAACTCGCTCCGCCCGAAGATGAACTTCGTATCGCCCGCGTCATTTCGCATCTCGCCGTTGATCAGGAAAGAGTGCTCGGGGCTTCCTATGAAAAGCTCCGCCTTCCCATCGCGGTTTATGTCGAAAGCCCGCACCGAGTCGCCCCCGCAGTCGAGGTTCTCTTCCCCGTAGATGGTCGAGACCCTCAGCCCCGACGCGCCCGGGTTGGCAAGATCTACGGTCGCGCCTTGCACCCCGGTCGAGCCATAGATTACATAAACGGCCCCGGTCCGCCCGCGACTGTCCGGAGCGAGCGCCTGAAGCGCGCCCATTATCAGCTCGGTGCGGCCATCGCCGTTGAGGTCCGCGCTGTGGATCTGCGAGCCTAGAAGGTCGCGGCCCCTCGCGCCTATCACGCGGGTGGCGCTCGCAGGCGGGTTGCTCAGATCGGTGACCGTGGGCCAGTTCTGCTGGCCGTAGATGACAAAGACTTCGCCGCAACGGTTTCGCTGGCCGTTAAAGCTCGCTCCGAAATCGTCGTGCCCGCTCTCTTGATCCTGTGGCGTGACATAAGAGGCCGAATCGCGGTAGATCGATCCGCCGACGGCGACATCCTTTATACCGTCATTGTTGATGTCGCCGACATGAAGCGCGGCCCCCCAGTGCTCTTCTTCGAACGAGCCGAGTATGACCGCCATCTGAACGCCCTGCGGCACCGCCGCAAGATCGATCACCTGTGGCAGATCAGGCCCCCCGAAGATTATGCAGGACCCGCCCCGGTGAAACTTTCCAGCCGTGCTGAGCTGGTCCGCGCCCATGACGATATCGTCAAACCCGTCGCCGTTGATATCGCCCGCATCTACCCATATGCCGTTTCTGCCGCCCGCCTGCGAGCCGTAGAGCACGATCACACCCGGCGGCGGATCGCCCGTGATGGTCTGAAGATCGGCAGGCGGGTCGAAATCGCGCGACCCCAGCACGATATATGTAGCGCCCGAGTTGAAACGCGAATTGCCCGGGCCGTCGTCTCCCGCCGCGCCAAGTATCACATCGCGTATGCCGTCGCCGTTGATGTCTCCTGTCGAGACCGATGTGCCCAGCAGATCTCCGGAATCGGCCCCGGCCATAGTGAGGATGTTCGGCGGGTTCTGTGCCTGATCGACGAAGCCGCTGTCGCGCCCGTCGCTTATGTAGAAGTTGACCTGCCCGTTGTTTCGGCGAAAGCCTCCGCCCGCGTCGCCGTACATCCCGCAGAATATTACGTCGGCGCGACCGTCCGCATTTATATCGCCTGCCCCCACGGGCAGCCCTTTATCACCCTGAAGCCGCAGACCGCCGAACAGGGCCAGCACCCCATCCTGCTCGATATCGGCAGTATCGACCGCAAGCTCTATCTGCATGTTGACTTGAGCTTCGCTCGAAAACGGCGCTCCAGTCAGAACCATCAAAGAAGCCATCGCAACAGCTATAAGTACGCGCAAAGATAACCCCTTCTCTTTCATATCCCCTATTGTTCAACTCCTGAAAAAATATCTGCGGAGGCGTGAATTATATCTTTATTCCGCGACCGGAGGCCAGTGAGCGACAGCCGGAAAAAAATGGAAGATAATGAGGGTCACTTTCGTCTAATATGCGATTGTATGAACGGATAGACTTATGGAGCAACCTGCGCTGATGAAACAGAGCGAAACCGAGTGTGATGTCATCGTGGCTTGCCAGCAGGGCGACCGCAAAGCTTTTCAGCAGCTCTTTGAGATATACAAAGACAAGGTCTATTCGATGGCCCTGCATTTCAGCCGCGATGAGACCTCGGCGCGCGACGTAACCCAGCAGGTCTTCCTAAAGCTCTTTACCAGCATCGGTCAGTTCCGCCACGACTCGGAGTTTACGACCTGGCTCTACCGCATAGTGGCCAATGCCTGCATCGACGAGCAGCGAAAACGCAGCCGCTTCGTCGGGTTTGCCGATGGAGAAGAGGTGAAGATTATGGAGGCAGAAGACTCACAGGAAGAAAGCTATGTGCGGCGACAGGTGGCCGATTCAGTCAGAGCGGCCATCGGCGATCTGACCCCGAAACTCCGGCTGCCCATCCTTCTCAAGTATGTCGAGGGGCTCTCCTATGACGAGATAGCCGGAGTGCTGGGATGCTCGAAAGGGACAGTGGCCTCGCGCCTCAATCGCGGCCATAAGATACTCGCGCGGAAGCTCTCCTATTTGCGCGGCGAAGTCATGTCAGAGGAATGAGTATGTTTAACAGGCACGTATCAAAACAACTATCTGCATACTGCCACGGCGAGCTTGATGCTCAACGGGCGCGGCAAGTCTCAAAACATTTATTGAAGTGCGAGCGGTGCCGCCGAGAACACGACGATATAAAACTGGCGGTCCGCCTCGCCGAGCGGCTCCCGCAGGTCTCGGCGCCGGACCACCTGTGGGCCGAGATAGAGACCTTGCTCGACAGCCATGCCCGCGCCGAGGTCGCGCGTCCCCGTCCTGCGCCGCTCCAGTTCGGATGGGCAAGGCTTGCGGCGGCAAGCGCGGCCCTGATCGTGCTAATCGCATTCGGCTGGTTGTGGTTTTATAACTACGGCCCGAAACCCTCCTGGACCGTCGATACGATTGCGGGGCGCGTCCGCGTCGGCTCGGAGTATATAACCGGCAGCGGGCGGCTCCCTGAAGGAGAGCTTCTTGAAACCGACGGCAGCTCGCGGGCGAGGATGGCCGTCGGCGCGATAGGCCAGGTCGAGATCGATCCCAACTCGCGGGTCCGGTTGATCGATGCAAGCATGATCGAGCACCGCATAGCGCTCGACTGGGGAAGGCTCGAAGCGACGATAAAAGCGCCGCCCCGTTTGTTCTTTGTCAATACCCCCTCGGCGGTCGCCGTAGACCTCGGCTGCGCGTTCACGCTTGAAGTCGACGACCGGGGACGAAGCTTTCTGCACGTCACTTCGGGCTACGTTGCATTCGAGCGCGAAGGGGTCGAGACGGTCGTCCCCATAGGGGCTATGTGCGAGACGCGGCCAGAGACGGGTCCGGGCACGCCCTATTTTTCGACCGCATCGGCTGCGCTCGTAGATGCGCTTAAAAAGTTCGATTTCGAGAACGGCGGCGATCAGGCGCTCAATATAGTGCTCGCCGAGGCGACCGAGCGCGACACCTTTACGCTGTGGAACCTGCTCCCCCGCGTGAGCGTGTCGCAGCGAGAGCGCGTGCTCGACCAGATGATCGCGCTCGTCGGCTTGCCGCAGGGCATCACCCGCGAGGGGACCCTGAGCCTCGATAAAAAAATGCTCGAACTGTGGGCTGAAGAGATGGACACGGTCTGGTTCTGATGGAAATAAGCCAGAAGCCAGAAGCCAGAATCCAGAAGCTGGTCCAGGCCGATCCCCGTCTTTTTTCAATCGGCTTTAATCGAGAGATGAATTGAAAGATTCTGACTTCTGGCTTCTGACTTCTGGATTCTGATCTGATATAGTAAGCCTAATACAAAGCAGGGGGAAACGATGAAGATACTGAAGTGGTCGCTCATTGTATTGGCATTCATCTTTATCGGCGCGCAATTCATACGGCCAGCGAGAACAAACCCGCCTCACGATCAAGCAAGGGCCCTGGGGTCTCACGCGATGGTGCCGCAAGATGTCGCCGCCGTCTTGAAACGCTCGTGCCACGACTGTCATTCGCACGAGACTACGTGGCCCTGGTACAGCAATGTCGCCCCG
>DASTET010000185.1:0-3447 GCA_035709445.1 Blastocatellia bacterium
GGTCTGGCGGACGCAACCGCAAAGCGAGCCGAAGCAGGAGATCGTCGTTACGCCTCCTGCCCCGCCGCAACCCGCGCCAGCGCCCGTGGTCGCGCAACTCAATGACGGCGAGGGCCAATTGACTCTGGACCAGGAAGGCAAGCTTTCAGGCGCTGATGACCTGCCGCCCGCTTACCAGAGTATGCTCAAGGACGCTCTCGCAAACAGGCGTATCGAAGTGTCGCCGAATCTGAACGGGCTAAGGCGGCAATCGAGCTCGCTGATGAGCACGGACAATGAGGGGAACGAATTCTCCGTGATCGAGCCAATAGGAAGAGTGCTGATGAGTGATCGCCCGACATTCCGATGGTCGCCGTTGAAGGGGGCGACGGGCTACGTCGTCGAGGTCTATGACGGGGACTTTAATCTGGTGGCCGCCAGCCCGCAACTCACCAGTCATTCGTGGACCGCTCCGGCGCTGTCGCGGGGCAGGATCTATGGCTGGCAGGTCAAAGCCATCAAGGACAGCCAGGAGGTCACATCGCCGCGCCCGCCCGCGCCGCAGGCGAGATTCCGCATTCTTGATCATGCGAAAGCGAATGAACTGGCGAAAGCGAGGCGAGCCTACTCGTCATCTCACCTGGCGCTCGGACTGCTGTATGCGGAGGCCGGATTACTACGCGAGGCCGAACAGGAGCTGCGCGCGCTCCAAAAAGCAAACCCCGATTCGGAGATCGCTCGCAGCCTGCTCAGTCAGGTTCAGGCATTACGACGCAGAAGCCAGTGACAAGTTTATCTTTGGAACAGGAAACAACCGCATGCTGATTCATCTCCCCTCACCCACCAGCACGAACCCGGCCCAGTAAAACGGATGTCGAGTTTCGGGGTTCTTCATCAACCTCATCGCCGCCTGTCGCAGGGCTGCGCTCTTTGTCGGTTTCAGCTTTCCGGCTCCTCTCCCCACCAGCAGCGCCCGATGGAAATTCACCATCAGGTCCCGCGTCCCTCCTGATTCCACCTTCCACTGGCTCACTACTATCGTCGGCACTCCCGCTATGAACATCGCCCAGCTCAACCCGATCATCCCTTCGCCTGCTCCGTACCGCCCCCGCGCCGTCTCGCACGCCGACAGCACGGCTAGCTCCGCCTTCAACTCCAGCCGCATCAGCTCCCACGCTTCCAGCAATCCGTCTTCGTTCGCGCCGCCCTCCGCTAGCGCAAGGTGTGAGTACATAGGCGATGCGTTATTGACCATCCCGTGCGCCGCGAAGTGCAGTATCCTTGCCTGCCCTGCTTCGCTCTTTACTCGCTCTTCTCGCGCCTCGGCACCCGTATAGACCCTGCTCCGCGACAGTCCGTACAGCCGCGCCAGCTCCTTCACCTCCTCTTCTGCTTCCGGCAGCGGTTCGAGCTTCCCGTCGCGCAGCGTCTCGCTCGCCCGCTTGATAGTCCCGCTCTTAAGCAACGGATTGCCCAGCGCCAGCAATACTGTCGAGGCCAAGCTTGGCGTAGAGCTTGCCGTCTGCCTCTCTCGCCGTCTCGTCATCTCACGAAGCACCGTCAGCGACGGCGTATATGAGATCGCAGCATCCTCTATCAGGTAGCGATTTGCTCCCGTAAGTAATGCCTGGAAGGGAAGCTCCCACAGCGTGTCATCCGGCGCGATGACGAGATTGGTCTTCCCTCGTAGCTGCGCCTGTGCTGGCTTGAGCAGCAGTTCGTAGAGTCTCTTCGCCGACGCTCGAAAGCCCAGATCGCGCCCCGCTAGCTGTCGCCGAAATGCCTCTACCTGTCTGGCCAGCTCCTCGCGTTTGACCGCCAGCCTGTAGACCCGCACATCTACTTCAGCTTTCGCTCTGCCCTTCGTGACGACGAACAGATAGCTCTCCTCGCCCGCAACGACATACTCTACCAGCGCGCTCGCACTGTCCGGCAGCAAGCCCGCAAGCTCCTCGGCGTTGATGACCGCGACTTCGCCTCGCCTCACTTTCAGCTCCGGTCGCGTCACGTAGAGCCGTGTCTCGAAGTCCTCGTACTCGAGCCGCGTCTTCTTGAGGCTTGTTTTCAGCTCGGCCACCCGCGACGGGTCGGGCTTTTCACGCCGCAGCTCGCCGGTGAGTTGCGAGTTTAGCGACACGAGCCGGTAGCGATGCTGCTCCTCAGCCTGGCGCTCTTGCAGTGAAAGCGATTCGCGCAGGCTTGCGCGCCCCTCCTGAAGCGCGTCGAGCAGGACGCGGGCCTTCGACTGTTCGGCGAAGGCGAGCGCCTCGGCGTACTGATTCTGCGAGACGAGCAGCGAGATCATACCGGTCCAGGGCGAGAGCCTGTTTTCGAGAAAGCTCTGGCGCTGCTGATCGCCGCCTGCGACGCTGTGGCGAAGCGATTCGATCGTCTCGATGGCGGCGAGAAAATAACGGCGGGCTTCCGAGGGCTGGCCCAGCGCGCGAAGCGCTCTGCCGATGCGCTCCTGTGCCTTCCAGAGCTCTTCAGGGTCATTGACCTCCTCGCTCAGACTGGCGGCGCGGCGGCTGACCTTGAGCATCTCTTCATAATTGCCCTGGTCCTGGTAGAGCCGGCCCAGGTTATTCAATGTCAGGGAGATCGCTCCCGGGTCGCGGCCCTCTTCGCGCAATTGCAGACTCTTGCGAAGCGGCTCCAGCGCCAGATCGAAGCGACCCTGAAGGCGATATGTGTCGCCGATATTATTCAAGCTCCTGGCGATGCCCCCCTTGATCTGGCCTTTCTCATAGCGTAGCAGGCTCTTCTCAAACCACTCGAGCGCCTGTTTATATTCACCCTTCGACTTGCAAATGACCCCGATATTGTTCTGAAGATTTGCGATCCCGAAATTGTCTCCTATCTCTTCGAGAATCTTCAGGCTTTCGCTGGAGTAGGCCAGCGCCTGATCAAGACGGCCCTGTCGCCTGTAGATCAGACCGATGTTTTGCAGCCGGAAGGCCAGACTCCGCCTGTTAGCAGCGCTCCCCAGCTCTTCGTTAATCTTGAGGCTTCTGTGAAGGTACTCCAGGGCTTCGGCATAGCGGCCCTGGTTAGTATAGAGCGTGGCGATGTTGTTCAGGGCCGTCTCAAGCGACCTCTTGTCGTTCAGCTCTTCACTGAGCGCCCGGCTCTTATGATAAAACTCCAGACTGAGATCGAAATGCCCCAGCAGTGAGTGAGTCAGCCCCTTGCTGTTGAGGATCGAAGGAACAAGGTCTCTATCCCCGGCCTCTTCGCAGACAGATAGACTCTTGTCGAAATACTCCAATGCGAGCTCGGGGTTTCTTTGTAACACGCCCGTGTTATACAGCGCGCGCGCCTTTCCCTTCTTGTTGCCGGTCTCTTCAAAAATAGCGAGGCTCTTCTGAAGGTGATCCAGACCTTCCGCCCAGCGGTTCTGCCAGAACATGACCGACCCGAGATCGCACAACGCGTTGCCCAGCAGCGTTCGATCCCCCGTCTTCTCAG
>DASTET010000186.1:0-4061 GCA_035709445.1 Blastocatellia bacterium
ACCTGCGGCGTCCCCTGCGGTTTAAATTCTCTGTTTAGTCCGAGCTGACGGTAGGCTGAGACTCTTTCTTGCTCTCCTCCGTCTCTTTTTGCTCGGCCTCTTTCAGCTCCTCGTATGCGAGCTGATGATCTTCTTTGTAGAGCTCCTCCGACATACGCCCGTCCATGAAGGCCCAGTTTATCGGGTAGACATCGGGGTCGAATATTACGTGATAGAAGTGCCAGACGATAATTGCGAGTGTCGCCAGCACGGCTTCGTAAAAGTGAATGGCGGTCACGACATCTATTATCCATCTCGGGAAAAAGCGGATCGTTTCGACTTCGAACCATATCATCAAGCCTGTGATCCCCATAATGACCGTGCCCCAGACCACGGCCCAGTATTCCGCCTTCTCCGCATAGCCGAAACGGGCAAACTTCGGCCTGCTCACACGCGCTCCGAGGTAATATCTTACGTTCTGCACAAAATCCCTGATGTCCTTCATCCTCGGGATCATATCTTTAAGCCCCTGCCTGCCTTCGCGCGTCAGCGTCATGTAAGCCACGTGATAGACTCCAAGCACGAGCATCACGACTGCGGCAACGCGATGAACGGTCCTTCTGACCGTCTCGCTATAACCGAGCATCCACGCGAGCCAGCCTTCCGGGTATGCCAGCGCGAAGCCCGATATGACGAGCGCGATAAAGCTCGTGAGAAGGAGCCAGTGCTGAACCCTTTGCCTGAGCGTCATGCGGACGATGGTCCGCTCCTCGCGGCGCCGCTTGGCCGCCGACTTTCTGGCCCAGACCAGCAGGTTATGGGCCGCCATCCCGCCTATGACTGCGCCGATCAGGGCCAGATATATCCACCGCACCCACCCGACCGCGATGCTGCCGATGTCCTGCGAAGCGGGAACGTTCAGGTGGACACTGCCGGCAACAAAGTTCTGGCTCGCGCCCGGATGACACTGGCCGCACGTGCGGACCAGGTTAGCAGGGTGAATCAATGATCGCGGGTCGGATGACGGCAGGATGTTATGCACGCCGTGACAGCTCGCGCAGTCGGCCACTACATCGGAGCCGAGCCTCCTCGCCAGCCCGTGATAGCTGTCCTCATAACTGCGCACACGCTCGCTCGCCACGCCGAACTCGCGCGTCAGCCTCACCCCCTCGTGGCACTGAGAGCAGGTGAAGAAACCGAGCGTGGACCTCGCGTCGGCGCGGCGATTGATACTGTGAATCCCGTGGCAGTCCGTGCACAGAGGCGATTGCGAAACGCCCCTCGCGGCTGCCTGTCCATGCACGCTCTGGTTGTACTCTCCGGTGATGCTGGCGTGGCAATCTCCGCACGTCTGGGGGATATTGAACCTGAAGATCGGAGAGCGAGGGTCTGAAGCAGGCAGTATGTCATGGCTCTTGTGGCAATCGGTGCAGACTGCCGCAGAGAGGTTGCCTCGCCCTATCGCGCTTGAATGCACGCTCTCCGAATAAGTGAGAAACGGGCGAGGGCTGATGCCGGTGCCTGCCATCACCGAAGGGTCGCCGTGACAGGAGCCGCAAGTCCTCGCTATGTTCGCTCGATTGATCGTAGACGCCGGATCGCTCGCCGCAAGGATCGTGCTCATATCGCCGTCGACCGTATGGCAATCGAGACAGCTTGCGGCTTTGCTCCCGTCCTGAACAGCTTTGGAGTGATAGCCCTGATCGTAGGCCGTGTGCGCCTGGGTATGAAAGAGCGCGCCCGCCAGGTAAGGCAGGGTCTTGCCCGGCCCGTGACATCCTTGACAATCGAGAGTAGGGCTTGGGGCCTCCTCAGGAGGTACCTGGGCCCGCGCCTCATCCCCGCCTGTAAGGTTGGCTATTGCCCAGAAGAGTAAAAAGAGCAGCACGATAAGTATTGAGATATGGCGCTTCATAAGCACAACCTGCACTCGAAGAATACTCACAAGCCATTGCTCGCTTCCGCAAGCTGGCCAGCCGGTCCGGTAGATAAAGCCGACGACAAAAGCAACTTGAAACAGGTTGAGAAAGAGCTTGCGATCTCAGGTTCGCATTCGAAAGAGTTCTTTGCAAGTTGAGGTTTGCCGTTTCTGATGCTAAAACGTTACGAAGGAGTGGACGGCAGGAAGATTACGAAGAGGTCATCGCGCGTTCGATGAGATGCCGAATTCTCAAGCTGGCTGTCCTGATTATGGCCGTCTCGTGCTGGCCAGCCTATCTCGCGTCTGTTTCTACCGAGATCGAAGCGGCGAGCGCAGCCCAACAACGCCGCCCTCGGACTGGTGGCCGCGCAGGAACGGGCGCCGCGCAGACCGAGCGCGCAGGTGCCAGGTTCTCTCACAGCGTTCCGCAGCACAGGCAGCAAGCCTGCGACGCCTGCCACAAGTTATCGACTCCCGAAGGCAAAGAGACGCGTAAAGGCGATGAGGCGTTTCCCGATGTGATCGATTACCCCGGCCACGCCTCTTGCCTCGACTGTCATCGGCGTCAGTTTTTCACCGGAGCGCAGCCCGCTATATGCACGGTCTGTCACACAAACCCCGGCCCTCGAAATGCCGAGCGTCGCCCTTTCCCGAACCCTGTTGAAAGACCTGTCGCTTCGACTCAGGCGCTGGCTGCCGGGCGCGAATTCGATCTCTATTTCCCTCACGAAACTCACCAGGGAATGATCGGGCGATACGGGCCTTTTACTGAAAAGAGCGGTCAGGCCCGTATCGTGCTCGCCTCACACCGGCAGGAAGGGCAGGCTGAAAGTAACCGCGCCTGCCCAACCTGTCATCAGACGTACCAGCCGCAAGGCGAGTCGGATGAAGAGTTCGTCACAAAGCCTCCCGCGAACCTCTCTGAGGACGCCTTCTGGTTGAAGAAGGGGACGTTCAAAACCTATCCCGCAGGCCACGCCGCCTGTTTCACCTGCCACTCGCAGGACGGTGGCATAGAGCCCGCTTCGCCGGCGTGCGCGTCCTGTCACAAAGCCGTCAATCCTTCGCAACGGTTGACGCTGGCTGAGAGCGATTTCGATCTCAGGCTTGCGGCGACGATGGGAATAACCGACCGCAAGACGCTTGAGAAATGGCGCAAGCGACAATCATCCAGGTATCGACACGAGTGGATAAGCCACGCGGACCTCGACTGTACAAGCTGCCACACGGTCACGGCGATCAACACGGTGGACGGCAAGGGGGCTGTAGTGCCCGTGCTCTCGTGTGGCGGCGGCGGAACGGGCTGCCATATCACGGCGACGACGGGCGAGGGCGGGATATTGAATTCCGAAGTCGATCAGAAAAAAGCGAAGCCCTCTTTTGAATGCGCAAAGTGTCATATAACTCTTGGGAAGAGGCCGGTGCCCGAGTCTCACATCGATGCGATATCGGCGACTAAAAGCAAGCAGTGAAAATTGTGAGCCTATGACACAACGAAGTCTTTTCAACCCATACCGCTTGCTGTCGATAGCTGTTTTATCGCTCGGATGCGCCAGTTTCATCTGGGCAGTTTCAGGCGATTCGCGCAGCTCGGCATTGTCTTCGGAGCCAGCCGGAGCGCAGGTGAAAGGCGTCGATTTTTCGCGCTTCACTCACTCGAACCCCAATCATGCAAGGCTGCCTTGCCTGCTTTGCCACCGCCGGGAAACGAGCGCGCGTCCGACCCGGCCCGGCCACACTCCGTGCGCGGGGTGCCACGCGCAGGAGTTTGCCGCATCGAGCGGGCCTATATGCACGATATGTCATACGGACGTGGGCTCGGCTAAACCTCCGGTCAAGCCGTTTCCCAGATTGAGAAGCTTCAATGTGAGGTTCGACCATGCGCAGCACAGCGCCGCCGAGTGCTCTACCTGCCACACTCCGACGGCGCGCGCCGTCGCGCTCTCTATCCCGGCAGGCTTCAGCGCGCACTCAACCTGCTACCGGTGCCACACACCGCGCGCACAGTCGAGGGGCCGGGACATTTCTTCGTGCGGGACCTGTCACAGGAGGGGGCGTTACAGCCGGACCCCCGTTATGACCGCGGCTTATCGAGTCAACTTCAGCCATGCGGAGCACGGCGGGCGGCAGGGGCTGAGCTGTAACGATTGCCATAGCATCA
>DASTET010000187.1:0-8961 GCA_035709445.1 Blastocatellia bacterium
CCAGACTCGCTAGACTGATAGGAGGGTTCTATGAATAGAAAATGGGTTGTAGCCATTCCCATAACGCTTGCGCTCTTTGTCGTTCACGGCATGGCCGAGCAGGCCCGGAACGAGCAGAAACAGGCGCAGCCCAGACCCCCGCAGCCTCGCCTCACGTTTGCCGAGATAGTTAAAAGGAGCCTTCAGCGCGTCGGCGCGACCATCGATGAATCGAAGAGCGCAGCCGAGATGGTTGTGTCGAACTACCCGGACTCCAGGGGCGGCAAGATTACCATCGTCATCGTCAACGATAAACGCAAAAACCTGCTCGGATTCTATGTATACAATTTCGGCAATCTGAAGAACGTCACCAACCGCGAGGAGATTTATAGATACCTTTTATCTGCCAATGACGCGATAACCATAGGCAGTTTCTTTGTCGACGGAGAGCAGGACATCGGGTACAAGTATTACTTCAGCAGCACACAGCCGCTCAATCAGGCGGCCTTCGAATCGGTCTATCTGACCATGGCGGCTGTCGCGCGCGAGCGGCGCAACGAGATACGCCGGATGTTGGGACAATAAAGAGTCTGGCGAGTCTGGCGAGTCGTGAGTCTGGCGAGTCCTTATAGGGCGAGACGCTGGTTACCACGACCCGCCAGACCCGCCAGACCCGCCAGACTCGCTAGACTATTATGGAAAGAAATAGATTGTTGGAATTAGAAGAGGCGCTCTCGGAGCGCATACTGGTCATCGATGGCGCAACCGGCACGGCGATTCAAAGCTGCCATCTGACGGCGGATGATTTCGGCGGGCCGCACCTCGAAGGCTGTAACGAGAACCTCGTAATCACCCGCCCCGACGTGGTGCTCGATATCCATCGCGGTTACCTGCGAGCGGGCGCCGACATCATCGAGACGAACACGTTCGGCGGGACGGCCATCGTGCTCGCCGAGTACGGGCTCGAGCGCGAGGTCTTCAAGCTCAACGAGGCTGCCGCGCGGCTCGCCCGGCAGGCGGCGGCGGAGTTCTCCACGCCTTCTCGCCCCAGGTTCGTCCTGGGCTCGATGGGGCCGACCACTAAAGTCATCTCGGTCACGGGCGGCGTAACCTTCGATCGACTCATCGAGGCTTTTCACGATCAGGCGGCGGGCCTGGTTGCAGGCGGCGCCGACATATTGATACTCGAGACCCAGCAGGACACGCGCAACGTCAAGGCGGGGCTGCTCGGCATCTGGCGGTTGTTTGACGAGATAGGCTACAAGGTGCCGGTGATGGTTTCAGGCACGATAGAGAGTACGGGGACGATGCTTGCCGGGCAGACCGCCGAAGCCTTTGCAACATCGCTCATGCATGCGGACCTGCTCTCAATCGGGCTCAACTGCGCGACCGGGCCTGAGTTCATGACCGATCATATAAGGTCGATAGCCGGGCTGGCCGAGACGCGAATCTCCTGCATACCGAATGCGGGGCTGCCGAACGAAGAGGGCTGCTACCTCGAAACCCCCGAAAGCTTCGCCGCCGTCATCGAGCGTTTCGTCGATCACGGATGGATCAACATCATAGGCGGCTGCTGCGGCACGACATCGGCTCATATCAGCATGCTGGCCCAGATGGTCGAGGGCAAGCGACCACGCGTCCCGCAAAAACATCATCGCACGCTGTTTTCAGGGATCGATTTTGTAGAGGCGAGCGAGGATCAGCGCCCGCTCATCGTCGGCGAGCGCACAAACGAGGTGGGCTCGCGCAAGTTCAAGCGGCTCATCACAGAAGAGAAGTACGAAGAGGCCGCAGAGATAGGGCGCCAGCAGATCAAAGGCGGCGCCCAGATCATCGATGTCAACCTTCAAAACGCCGACCGCGACGAGCTTTATGATATCGACCGCTTCTACGACCGGCTTATCCGCGTCGTCAAAGCGCCTATAATGATCGACACTACCGACCTCGTGGCAATCGAGCGCTCGCTCACCTACTGCCAGGGGAAATCGATCATAAACTCGATCAACCTCGAAGACGGTCTCGAAAAATTCGAGCGCGTCACCCCGCTCGCGCGTCGCTACGGCGCGGCGCTCATAGTCGGCTGCATCGATGAAGACAAGCATCAGGCGCAGGCCATAACGCGCGAGCGAAAGCTTGAGATCGCTCGCCGGTCTTACCGGCTGCTTACCGAGCAGTACGGCATCCTTCCGCGCGATATAATTTTCGACCCGCTCGTCTTCCCCTGCGCTACAGGCGATCAGAATTATATGGGCAGCGCAGTCGAAACCATCGAGGGCGTGCGGCTGATCAAGCAGGAGCTGCCCGACGCAAAGACCATACTCGGCATAAGCAACGTCTCTTTCGGGCTTCCCGACGCGGGGCGCGAGGTGTTGAACTCGGTATTTCTTTACCATTGCACGAAGGCGGGGCTCGACCTTGCGATAGTCAACAGCGAGAAGCTCGAACGCTATGCCTCTATCCCCGAACAGGAGCGGCGGCTTGCCGAAGACCTTTTGTGGAATCGCGGCGATGACCCCATAGCGGCGTTTGCCGCGCACTTTCGCAGCCGCGCGTCGCGCTCTAAAAAGAGCGCCGCCGATCTCCCGCTCGATGAGCGGCTCGCCAGTTACATCATCGAGGGGACAAAGGAAGGGCTCATAGCCGACCTTGATCTGAAGCTCAAAGAGTCAGCCCCGCTCGACATCATAAACGGGCCGCTTATGGCCGGCATGAGCGAGGTCGGGCGGCTGTTTAATAATAACGAGCTTATCGTCGCCGAAGTGCTTCAAAGCGCCGAGGCGATGAAGGCGGCCGTCTCCCATCTCGAACAGTTCATGGAGCGGGCCGCCGACAGCACTCGCGGCCGCATCATCCTTGCTACTGTAAAAGGCGACGTGCACGACATAGGCAAGAACCTCGTCGACATAATCATGTCGAACAACGGGTACGAGGTGATAAACCTGGGGATAAAGGTTCCGCCCGAAGCGTTGATACAGGCGGTGCGCGAGCATCGCCCGGACGCGATAGGGTTATCCGGGCTGCTCGTAAAATCGGCCCAGCAGATGGTCATAACCGCAGGCGACCTCAAAGACGCGGGGATCGATCTGCCGGTGCTCGTCGGCGGGGCCGCCCTCTCGAACCGTTTCACCCGCATGAAGATTGCGCCCGCATACGGCGGGACGGTCGTCTATGCCAACGACGCGATGTCGGGGCTCGACATTCTCAACAGGATAATGGAGCCTGAATCGCGCGCGCGGCTCGAAGCCGATCTGCTCGAAGCGGATTTAGGCTCTACGACGCCCAGACCGCAGGCGGACTTTGTCGAGACCGACCGGCGCAGCTCTCAGGTATCGCTCGATGTGGAGATTTTGCCCACGCCCGATCTTGAGCGTCACCTGCTTGAGGTCCGCGACCTCGACGAGGTGTGGAGCTACATCAACCCGCAGATGCTTTATGGCCGGCATATGGGGCTCAAGGGCAGGTTCAACGATCTGATAGCCGCAGGCGACCGGCGCGCAGTAGAGCTTGAAGAGAAGATCGAGCGCGTAAAAGAAGAATGCCGCAACGGCGCTATGCGTGTGCGGGTGATGTGGCAGTTCTTCGAGGTCGAGCCCGCTGGCAACCGGCTCCATATATTTTCGGGACGCGGCCAGGGCGAGCCGGTCGAAACATTTGAGTTCCCGCGCCAGCGAAAACCGGACGGACTGGCGTTGAGCGATATGGCGCTGCCTCCGCGCATAGATGAGCGGAGCGGCGCTCGGATTCGCGATCACATCGCGATCTTTGTGACGACGGCCGGAGAGGGGATACGCGAGCTTGCCGAAGAGGCTAAAGAGAAGGGCGAGTATCTGCGCTCGTACGCGCTTCAGGCGCTGGCGCTCGAAACGGCTGAGGCAGCCGCCGAATGGCTGCACTCGCGGCTGCGCGCGATGTGGGGATTTCCCGATCCTGAAAGCCTGACACGCCAGGCGCTTTTTCAGGCGCGGTATCGCGGCAAAAGGTATTCTTTCGGCTATCCTGCCTGCCCTGATCTGGAATCCCAGGCGGCGCTGTTTCGACTGCTCCGGCCCGAAGAGATAGGCGTGCAGCTTACTGAAGGCTACATGATGGAGCCCGAAGCGAGCGTGTCGGCCCTGGTCTTTCATCACCCCGACGCGACCTATTTTTCAGTAGGCGCGCAGGAGCTTGCGGAAGCAACCGCCGATTAAAAGCGAAAGGCGTCGTGATCTGTCACGACGCCTTTCGGCAAGCAGAGGTGAAGAGATTGATTAATAAGCCACGAACTCATCCGTCTCGATGACCTTCACGCGAACGCCGTCGATCTGTCTCGGGAGTCTTGGTCTAGGCCCGTTTTGATTGACATAGACGACGATGACCGCCTCGGACGGGTCCTCATCGGAAACGCCCACGCCCATGCCGATCACGGAACGGCGCGACATAATCCTGACTTCATTTCGTTCTTTGGCGGCAGACGCTCGATTAACCATCTCGCGCGAAAGCGAAGGCAACTGATCGAAGAGTTCGAGCGAAGCCGAAGCGGTGCAGGTGCCGCCGACGAAGCTGACGGTCCTGGTGCTGCCGACCCTGGCGCTGAGCGCATTGCCGACCTGGGTAAGCACCTGGCTTATCGGGTTGCCGATGGTCGAGCTGGAGCTTCCGGCAAACAGCAGCGCGACCGGCTGCGCGCATGAATTATTTGTGACGATGAGCGAGCCCGAATCGCCGCCCGCGCTGAAACCGCTCTGGCCGATGACGACCTGATTGGTGAAGGTAAACGTCGACCCTCCGCCCGATCCGCAGGATTTCGGATACCTGACGCTCACCGTGGCGTTGATGCCGGTGACCGTTCCCGTAGTGGTGCCGGTCGTGCGCCCGCTCTTTTTGACGCCGAGGTTGAGGGCCGGGGCCCTTACGACGCTGCTTATAGTCCCGATGCCTTCGATGGCCCCGGTGCTATTCATCGCCCCGGTGCGCAACTGCGCGATGGCCGCATCGACACCGGTATTGAGGCCGGGCGCGGCGGTGAAGTCGGCGACGATTTCCGCCACCCCGCAGTTGTTATCGATCAGGCCGGGCTGCGAGATGTCATCTCCGAAAGCGGCCTTTCCCGAAAGCCCCACCACATGGTTGTTGCTCAGGATGTACTGCACGCCGGTGTTGTCCTGAAGAAGCGAGCCGAGCGTGCCGCTGCAACAGAACCGGCGGGTGATGTCATTGACGTTGCCTCCGGAGACGCCGTAGTTGTTATTGCTGCTCCGGTATGGGTTCTGCTGTGCGTCGGCAGGCCACAGCGACGGCCCGATAGTCAATAGTGCCAAGGCGAGCGGTAGAACCGTATAGCGGCTGAAGTAAGCGAATCTCTTCATTTGTCTCCTCCTCCATATAGGGAATATGAGTCTCTACTCTTCAACAGTTTTCAGACACTTGATTGATCAAAAGAAAAAGCGCCCCTTGTCGGATTGGGCAGCTAATCTAGCAGCGTTTCCACCCTGTGTCAATAATTACATCCTTGATACGGCCTGAAACGGGCGAACAGATTCCATGTAGATCATTATCTTTTAAGAGCTGCTGTTACCGTGACGGTCTCGCCCGCCTTTACCTCCACGCTTTTTTGAAATGGCTTGTAGCCGATCAATTCCAGATGAACCGCGTACTTGCCAGGCGGCAGATCGGTGATAGTGGTCGGGGTCTTGCCCCTGGGCTGTGGCGGCTCGGCCCCGGTTTCGTCTTCGGGGATGAGCAGCACGTTGGCCCCGCCCGGACGCGACCCGACCTTGATGCTCCCGGTCACAGGCGCTGTTTGAGCCGGCGCGGGCGTCGCCTGAGGCTGCGGTCTGTTGGCCGTCGCGCTTTCGTTTTCATTCGGGGCCTGGGCGCAACCATAAAGAAGCGCAGCCGAGGCGATAATCAAAACGCTTAGAATTCTTTTCATGACTTGCCTCCTGTATCATTTGTCGAGGATTCAGAATACAACGGGAAAAGAAGAACTGGCCACCGGCGGCTGGCCGGTGAAATGTTTCCTTTTTGTTGCGAATAAAATTGCAAGGAAGAGATCATTGAGGTGAACGGGAAGCTGTACTACTATACTTGAGACGATTTCTTATCAAGGGCGAAACAGGTTCAATGTTGTACAAGACTTTATATGCCGGCCTGATCGTTTTGCTTGCCGGAGTTTTTTTAACAGCTATCTTCGAGAGAAGGACTGCCGGGCAATCGAGCCAGGCGAGATCTGCGCAGACTTCCGCCGATCAAAACGATTCGCTGGTCCGCCTCTCCGGCCCGGCCCCGGAAGCCGTTCGCAGGAACCCGGCCGCCGCAGCCTTCGAATCGGCAGCCTCAACGAACACCCGTCTCCGGATGGACCTCAGCTGGGCCTTCGGCGGACGGTCCCAGCGCGGCTGGCATCTTTACGCATCTCTGATCGCCAACCTCATAGGGAGCGAAGAGGACTCATCGAGCAGCGAGTTCGCTATGTCGCTGGCTCGATGGCAGACCGCAAACGGGATCAATAAACAGGGCATACTCGATCACGATACCTGGTCTCGGATGGTCTCGATAATGCAATCGAGGCGGATAAAGGAACGAACGCCGCCGCCTGCCGACCGAATGGTTACGGCCCCGGCGTCGGATTTTTATGACCCCTCGCGGCCCGATGAGCTACGCCAGGTCGAGCGCCAGGCTTATGACGCATACAGGCGAATGGTGCGGGCCGCCGCCGCCGACCCTTCGCTAGGGCTTTCGGTCACCGCAGACGGCGAGCTTGCGCCGGACGAAAAATATCTGAAGATAATCTCCTCATATCGCTCGCGCGAGTACCAGGCGAACCTCCGCAAGCAGTCGCCGACGAGCGGGCGGGCCGGGCTTGCCGTCAACAGCCCGCATTTCACGGGACGCGCGCTCGATATCTACGTGGGCGGCGAGCCGGTCAGCACGAAGGATGAGAACCGCGCGATACAGGTGCGGACGCCCGTCTATCGCTGGCTTGTAAAGAACGCCGCGCGGTTCGGGTTCCAGCCCTATTTTTATGAGCCCTGGCACTGGGAATATGTCGGGCAGTGACGAGTATAAAGCGCCCATCATAATTGTCATTTTTTAGCCGTGAGCGATCCCTTTGAAAAAGTGAAGCGGTTCGCTGCCCGCAACTGCATGCTTGCGGGCGCGCGCGGGGTCGTGATGGCCGTATCGGGCGGGGCCGATTCGGTCGCGCTGCTCGACATGCTGACGCGCATCGCGAGGGGGAAAAAGCAGGCCGGGACAGCTTCGACTTCGATTGAGCTTCATGTGGCCCACCTCGATCACGGCCTAAGAGGAAAAGAATCGGCTGATGATGCGGAGTTCGTCCGGGCGCTGGCTGAAAGGCTCGCGCTGCCATTCACGGTCGCTACGGCGGATGTGCGCAAAGAGGCGCGCGAAGCGGGGCGCGGAATAGAGGAGACGGCGCGGGAGGTTCGATACCGCTTCCTGCTTGCAACGGCGCGACGCGTTGCATGCGACCGCATAGCCACGGGGCACACGATGACTGATCAGGCTGAAACCTTTCTGATGCGGCTCGCGCGCGGGGCGGCGCTGCGCGGGCTTTCGAGCATGCGCCCGGTCATCGCGGCACACAGCTTCGGACAGAGAGAAGTAAGCCGCGAGGCAGCTTCGCCTGCGAGCCTTCATCCGACGCTGATACGCCCGCTGCTTGCGATCACGCGCGAGGAGGTCGAAGCATATTGTCGCAGTCGAGGGCTTCAGTACCGGGTCGATGCTACGAACCTGGAGAATGATTTTACCCGCAACCGGATACGCAACCTCGTGCTTCCTGCGCTGGCCGAGATCAACCCGAAGGTTGTCGAGACGCTGGCCCGGTCCATCGAGCTTGTCGGAAGCGATGAGGACGCGCTTGAGCAGATCGCCGAATCGATGCTGGACGGGGCGCGCGTCGAAAGCGGGCCCGGGGCCACGGGTCCGGCTTATTCGGCTCGCGCCTTCCGAGAGCAGCCTCTCGCTATAAGACGCAGGATGATAATGGAGGCCGTCAGGCGCTTGCGGTCTTCAAAGGTCGAATGCGGGCCGAGATCGGGCGAGGTCACGTCGAAGCATGTAGAAGCGGTGATCGACCTGATTGAGAGCGCAAGAAGCGGCAAGCGAGTTGAGTTGCCGGGAAGGATAGAGGTCGGGCTGGAGTTTGACCGCATCGTATTCGAACGGAGAGGCAGGCCGGGTTACAAGCTTGAGCTGAGCTGCGACCGTCCGAGGCTCGTAGCGGGCGGACTTGAGATCGCACTTGTGCGCGACCTTAGGGGAAGCGAGCTGAAAGCGTCGCTTGAAGAGGCGCTCAGAGAGCGCAGCAGGACGGGAAGGGCCTGGATGATGGCTGTGCTTGACGACCAACGGCTGCCTGAGACTTTAACGGTGAGACAGCGACTGCCGGGCGAGCGAGCAACCGTTTTGGGGCAGCGCCAAACAAAAAAGTTGAAAAACCTGATGATAGGCCATAAAATCCCTTCCAGCCGTCGAGAAATCTGGCCTGTAGTGGCGACCTCGGACGGCCTGTACATTTGGTCACCTGGTCTGCCCCCAGCCCAAGAATTCGCCGCACATGACGAGACCGAGTGGCTTGCCATCTTGCGGGCTTCAGATGTCTGATTTTCAGCAATGAATCAGATGCGAGGATCAATATGGAAAAGACTCTTCGAATCGTACGCTCTGAAGAAGAGGTACAGAAACGAATACGCGAGATCGCTCAGGAGGTCGGCGCTCGCGTCCGTGCAGTCGACCTGACAGTCGTCGGAATACTGGATGACGCATTCATGTTTATGGCCGATTTAGTTCGATTGCTCGACCGCCCCGTGAGCTGCTGTTTTATGAAGGTCAGCCAGCACCAGTATGGCGGCCAGACCGAAATCATGTTTACGAGCGAATTCGATCCTCGCGGCAGGGACATACTTCTCGTAGGCGGGGTGGCTGCGACCGGGATCACCCTCGACTACATAACCAGGCAACTGGCCGAGCGCGGCG
>DASTET010000188.1:0-3418 GCA_035709445.1 Blastocatellia bacterium
TGGGTTTGCGGTCGCCTGGCCGTAGAGCCGGTCGCCCTCCCTCGTGACGACGTATATGCGCTTGTTCCCCATATCGTAATGCCCGACATAGCTATCGAGCACCTTCGGGTCGACCTTGGCGAGCGCGGCGGGTTTCTCGACCACATAGTCCATGAAGCCCATCATCATCTCGTCATAAGTCGGCTCGCCGTGGCGCACCTTCTTCGTGGGGTCGGGGTTGAACTTGTTTCTGGCCGTGTTGTCAAAATAGCCGGTCACCATTATCTTGCTCCCGGCCGGTATCCGCAGCGGCGCGATGGGCTTGTACGCAGTCTGCCACGCGAAGCTGTAGTTCGGCACGTTCAGCAAGTGCTCGGTTCGACCGTCGGGGTAGGAGACTTTAAACTCCATGCCCCTGCCGCGATAATGCATATGCGGCATCAGAGTGTAAATAGTGATGTCATTCTTCAAGGTCCACGAGGCAGCAACTTTATGATTGTCGGCCTGCGGCGGGATCTCGAAGAAGACGTTTGCGACCGCGCGCGTCCTCATGAGGCTGGAAGGAGGCTCCTTTGCGAATACAAGCCCCACCATCGAGCGGTCCTTTTCAACCTTCCCTGCGACCTTCGAGTAATGGACCTGAAATCTGATGATCGAGCCTGCCGGAATCCTCTTCGCGGTCCCGGGCTTCCACACACCGTAATTGCTGCCGGGCGCATAAGCCGTCAGGAAGTCATCTACCGTGTTGAAAGGCCGGAGATTTTCCGGCACCTCTGCGCCGTCGTTATAGACCGGCTGGCCCTCGCGCATCCTGATCAAAAAGCCGTCGCGGTAAAACGGCGTGGACTTCAAGGACATCTCTACGGCCTTGTCTCTCATCTCCTTCGACATTTTGGAGAGGTTGGGGCTGTTGCCGGGGACGACAAAGGCGATGATGTGATGGACGATCTTGCGATTACCGGGGCGGGCTTCGGCCATCTGCACATACTTGTCTTCGGTAAAATTGGTCGGAACGTCAAAGTACTGGTACTCATCCGGCCCCGAGGCTTCGAGCGCATACTCTTCGGGCATCTGTAAAACAACGTCGGGCTGCCCGATGTTCCAGCCGTCGGAGAACTTCGGCGGGGGCGGCAGGTCGCGCGGGTCGCCTTCCTTCGCGCCCTGATCGACCCAGGCGGCGATAGTCTTGATCTGCTCGTCGGTCAGCCGCCGGTCGTTGGCCCACTTGCCCGTGTGCGGATCGGCGTGCCAGGGCGGCATCTCGCGTGTGAGCACCTTCTCTTTTATAGAGCGCGCCCAGGGCCGCACCTCTTTGTAAGAGAGCACAGAGAACGTCCCGGCCTCGCCCGGACGGTGGCATTCGGCGCATTTGGCATAAAATATCGGAGCGATCTCTTTGCTAAAGGTGACGGCCACTGCGCCTTTTGACTTGCCCGTCTTATCGTTTGCGCTTGTGCTGTATATGGAAAAAAGAAATACTGCCGCAAAGACGGCAGCGATTGCCGGCTTCAGTGCTCTCTTCATGCTCAATCCCTCCTGTTGAATCCGGACTTGAACGGTAATAGTCCTTCTGGCTTCCTGCCATAGATACGTAAGAAAACCGAAAAAGTGTGCAGAATATTTCGGGCCGGGCAGATTTTCTGTAAACAAGCGTGTTTTAATGTTGTAGCCGGTCCATTATAATGAAGTTTCGCCTGTGAGTGCTTCGAGCGAGTCGGATCAAGGAGAATGCGAAATGAAAAAATACCTGATGGGTCTCGCCCTGAGCGGCCTCGCTTCGAGGGTTGGCAGGAAATCGAAGTCTATCATCCCGAGAAGACATAAGAGTACAACCCCGAAGAGGGCTTCCACTTTTCTGCTCGGCGCGGGCCTGGGCGCGGGAGTGACCTACCTCTTATCTCAAAAGCTGGGCCGAAAATAGATGAGAAAGGACAGGATTGACAGGATCGAATAAGGTTATGACCGATCCTGTCAATCCTCTAAGATCATATCTCTATGAGTCAGGACATAAGCGATCTCATCACCCCTACTGCGACAATAGAGTCCAGTCACCCTGATGTAGCGAAATTCACGCGCACGCATGCCGGGGATACGGGCTCGGACGTCGAGCGGGCGGTGGGCCTCTATTACGCGGTCCGCGATCTTATCCGCTACGACCCGTATCATATAGACCTGACGATAACGGGGATGAAAGCGAGCGCTACTCTTCAGAGGGGGCGCGGCTGGTGCGTGTCAAAGGCCGTGCTGCTTGCCGCGTGCTGCCGCCACCTGGGGATCGCGGCGAGATTAGGGTTTGCCGATGTGAGGAACCACCTGTCGACGGCGCGGATGAGAGAGCGAATGCGAACGGACATATTCTACTGGCACGGATACACGGAGATACTGCTTGCGGGCAGATGGGTGAAGGCGACCCCGGCATTCAATATCGAGCTGTGCGAGAAGTTCGGGCTGCTGCCGCTTGATTTCGACGGACGTAACGATTCGCTCTATCACCCGTTCGACTCTTCGGGTCAGAAGCATATGGAATATGTCAACCATCGCGGCGTCTACTCGGACCTGCCTTTAGAAGAGATCATCCGAACATTTCAGAAAGAGTACGGTGTGCCAGACGCAACAACGGAGCTTGACCGTGAGAGCTTCGACGAAGACGTTGCGCGCGAGACCCGGCGATAATCAACTGAGATTTCTTCAGCGCGCCGCAGTATGGAATCTTTTCGGCCCCTTTGCTCTGCTATCGCCTTTTGCATTCAGATGCTCAAGCGCTAACTTTGGAATCTGCATCACGATTTGTTCGGTGCTTATGAACGTCGTGGAAGAGATAGGCCGTTGGCTTGACCGCTATATGTAACTTAGATATTATTCCGCCGCCCTGTTTTGTAACGAATACGGCCTCCTGGGAACTGAAGTAGCACATGTGAACAGTGATCAGAAGCAAACGGCTTCGTGCTAACACAATCAAGCCTGGCTAATTGACTCTCTTTAATCTTAGACCATTGACGTCTACTGATACTTGCACCCTGTAAATCGGATAGCCGCGCAATCCATAGTTGCGCGTGAGCCCTATTCGCCAGCCGAATCAACGATATTTTCGGCAATGAGGTTATATGGCCAGAAAAAACGAGTCACGCCGGGGCGATCTGACGGAACGCCTCATTCGAATACTTTTCTTGTTGGCCGAACGCCCGCATTCGCAGCAGGAGCTGGCGCAGCATTTCGGTGTAGCCCCGGTTACGATCCGACGAAACCTGACGGAGCTTTCGCGCCATTACCAGATTGAAGATGCTATGGATGGGCGTGAGCGCATATACCGGTTCAGCGATAATTATGAATTTCGTCCGCCGGCGCTTACGCCCGGCGAGCTGGCTGTGCTATTGCTGGCGCAGCAATCGATAGCGGCCGCGGGCGTGACGACTTTTGGCACGCCTTTCGGCGGATACGG
>DASTET010000189.1:0-2954 GCA_035709445.1 Blastocatellia bacterium
TGAGAGTATCTGCCCTATGCGCCCCTGCTCGATGATGGCGTAATGGGCGCCGCCAAGGCCCGTGCCCGCAAAAAGGTCCTGAATATCGCGCAGCAGGCAGGGCCGCCCGTTCATAAGATACTCGCTATCGCCGGTTCGATAGAGGCGGCGGCCAACCGTTATTCGCTCGCCCGCCGAGATGACTATCTGACGCCGCTTGCGGCGGCGCATCGCGCGCGGTCGCGCGAGAGGCGCGGTTGTGTTTGAAGAATCGCCCTCTTCTTGAGGCGGTTCTTCTGTGGATGAAGTCTCAAGGCGTGCGGCCTGTGATTCGGTTACGGCAGCCTCAGAAGCCGGGGTCTCGGCGATTGTTTTGGCAGGCTGTTCGGAGGCGGAGACGTCGGCTGTCGGCGCAGTCATCTCCTCGACGAGCGAGCGGGCGGCAAATGCGGCGCGCTCGGCTGTCTCTACCGCCGCGTCGTATTCGGTCCCATCGTCTTTAGCCAGTTCTTCCGAGTCGCGCCCGGCTATGTCTTCGATGGCCACGAGCGTGAGCACTACTTCCGCCATGCCCGTAGGCTTGCGGTCGCGCGTGCCGTTGAAGATGACGTCTTCCATCTTGCCGCCGCGCAGGTTCTTGGCCGACTGCTCGCCGAGCACCCACGAGATGGCCTCTGCTACGTTGCTGTTATGGACGATGATATTCCCTGCGACGAAATTATGAGTGCCGGCTATGCTCAGGTCATAGACCCAGGGATCAGGAGGCTCGACCTGTTCGATGCTGACGATTTCATCCCAGTAGAGGTCGGAAGTCGCGAGGGTGAAGAGCTGCTTCAGGTAAGGTCTTGCCGGTTCGGGGTCGCCGGTCAATTCTTCGATCCGGGCTATGACTTCCAGAAGCCCGCCCCGGCTCGCCTCGCAGCGGTTCTCGCAATATGCCGCGAGCTTCGGGTGATTTCGGCGGTCGGGCTTGATCTTGACCCCAGCTTTGCGCGCGGCCTCTCGTACAAGCGGAGTGACGCCCGGAACAAGGTCATGATTGGGATTCGCCGCCGGAGGAAGCTGTAGCAGCGCTTCAAGCTGTTTTCGCTTCTCGCCGACGAAAGAGAGGTGTCGGGCCGCTCGATGTAGTTGCTCCGTACCGTAGATCAATACCGAGTAGTAAGTCCGGCGACGTTTCTCGACCGTGTTGGCGGCGTATTTTTCCCTGGCCCGCATCGTCGCAAAGATTCCGAGACGAAGCAGGAGTGATATGACCTGCCGGGCCAGCTTCAGGCTGGCGGTCGTGTACTCGATAAAGGGCGGTCTTGACTCCCCGTTCTTAGACCTGACTGAAATATAAGCATCGCCCTCGAAAAGTCCTGATAAGAACGCCCACTGAGCCGAGGCGTCGGCTTCAAACAGTTGCGGGGGGACTTCCTTATCCGATGAAGTGGAATTGATGGGAAAATTGAACAGCCGCTCAAGCGCAACACAAAGCGCGCGCGAAAATATCAGCCCGTCTTCGGCGTTTGTCTTATAGTGAAATCGTCTGACCTCGACCCCGAAAACCTCCCGCGCGAGCCGTTGATACTCGTCATTGACCGCCGGGTCAGAATTGACGAACCATACCTGGTTTGAAGAGGTGTT
This sequence comes from Blastocatellia bacterium, assembly GCA_035709445.1. GTDB lineage: Bacteria > Acidobacteriota > Blastocatellia > UBA7656 > UBA7656 > DASTET01. Next base: position 1,609 of record DASTET010000189.1, read on the forward strand.
ACGCCCCTCCGCGATGAGCAGACCTAGAAACCTGGCCAGCCCCGGCGTGAAGGTTGAGGGTATGCGTATCTGAACGCTGCCATGAGATTTCAGACTGCCATCGAGAGGCGGCGGCAGCACGGCAACGTCGGCAAGCCTCTGTAGCGCGGAGGCGTTGACGGCTTGATTGTTGAGCAGCCCGTTCAACCGGGCGGTTGGCACGCCCGCTCTGCGCGCCCAGCCGGACCAGGCGCCGAATTCCGCGCGCGCGTTTTTTGCCCAGCTTTTCAGCGATTCTGAACCGGGGATAAAGACATCCTCATCGTTTCGAAAACGATCTAATACCGAAAGCGGAGACAGGTCCGCTTCACCCTCCAGGACTGGAAGCCGTCGCGGAAGAGCCAGCCTCACGCCGGGTTTCAACTCTTCGGCCTTGAGCGTTCTGAGCCGGCCGCCCTCCAGGGTGAAAAGGGGGTGGTAGGGCGTGGCCATCACCTCTCTGCCGGAGCGCGTTCGAACGCGCAGCAGGTGTGGCGTGGCTTCCCGCCTGATGAAGGCGGTCACCGGACGCGGTTCGAGGCGAAGCGTTTCGGGGTTTAAAGAGAGGATGCGTATGTCGTATGGATTATCGCGCGTGAGCAACCCATCATCGAGGATCTCGACCAGATCAGAATCGCCGAGCGCAGACTCGACCAGTTCTCGTATAGTTACTTCGCGCCCGTCCGCCAGCGTCACCGGCGTATCTCCGCTGACGCACTTCCCACATCCGTTCGGACCGACTACGCCTGTTATGCCTTCGCCGAAGACAAGCGTGGTGCGGTCGGCGAAGGATTTGAACCCGTTTATCTCAAGCTTCTCTAATCTGAACATCCAATACCCCGTGGCTGCAAGCCGCAACCACAATTTATAGGCTTCCTGCTGGAATCTGGCACACTATAAAGTAGTTTTTACTGAACTCGCAAGCTAATTCACGCCCATTTTCGCCCCCGCAGGCTTCCCCCTCTGCCGACCCGACCTTGAATCTTAGCAGCTTTACATTACCGATGGCTACGGCCTTGCCGCGGCGCAACCTTGTCATCTGTCATATCAGTGTGGTAACTAAACTCTGAAGGTTTTTAGACCACTGGAATGGTGAAAGCAATGTTTAGGATTTGAATCTGCGCTCCACAATGGGCGCAAGTTTTGCGGTACACAACCTGACGCTCGCGGCCTTTCACCCGACCCTCCTTTCGCGGGGCCTGGCAAGGTCCCGAGCTTGAATTGAACCTGATAAGAATCGGACAAGATTAACAGGATCAATCTCTTTATCGATCCTGTTAATCTGTCCATCTCTGTAGAAGAAAGGATGCTCGGATGAGTAGAGCCGA
>DASTET010000190.1:0-2775 GCA_035709445.1 Blastocatellia bacterium
TACGCGCGAGACTACTATTAGCAGCCGCAGTAAGGTAAACTGGAACGCCGCTCGGGTGCGACGAAGGCCGATCAAATCTTTAACAGGAGAAAACGAGATGGGAAGATCAAGCTTGCCTCTTTCACTCATCATGGCGTGCAGTATGATGGTCCCTGCTTTTTACGCCGCGCAGAATCCACCCTCTCGAATCCCCGACAGTTGTGGCGAGAGGGTATTCGCGCTCACTGCCGATAACAACCTCATAACCTTCAACAGCAATTCGCCAGGCTCGATCCTGAGCACGACTCCCATCACCGGGCTTGCCGCGGGTGAATCGCTTACGGGAATAGACTTCCGCCCGGCTGTCAGATTGATCTACGCCGTGAGCGATCAGAGCCGAATCTATCTGGTGGACGCTTCTACAGGGAAGGCTCGACCGACGGCGAAGCTTGCTACGGCGGCGACGGGCCGGAGCTTCGGCGTGGACTTCAACCCTGTGCCTGACCGGCTGCGCGTGGTCAGCGAGTCGGATCAGAACCTGCGCATCAATGTGCTCGACGGCGCGACCACCGTGGATGGGGCCCTGGCATACGCTTCCGGAGATGCAAACGCAAAGGCCGACCCAAATATCGTGGCTGCGGCCTACTCTAATAGCTTCGCAGGAACGACGACAACAACGCTATATGGCATCGACTCGAACCTGGACATACTCGTGATCCAGAATCCGCCGAACGAAGGCCGCCTCAACACGGTCGGCAGTCTCGGCGTCAATGTCTCGGACGTGGCCGGGTTCGACATCGCGGCGGGCAGCACAAGAGCGTTCGCTTCTCTGACCACGCCCGACAGCGGCGGATCGAGCCTCTATACCATCAACCTCAAGACCGGCGCGGCGACTCTTGTAGGGGCAATAGGCGGCGGTCAACCGATCCGCGACATCACGGTCGATCCTCGCCGCCCGCTCACCGCTTACGCCGTGACGGCAACCAACAGGCTCCTGACCTTTGAGGTAGACACGCCGGGAACGAACACAAGCGCCACAAGAGTCAAGGGGCTATCGACCGGCGAGACCATTGTCGGCTTCGATTTTCGCCCGGCCAACAAAAAGCTTTACGCGCTGGGAAGCAAAGGACGCATCTATTCCATCAACCTTCCGGACGGGATAGCGACACCCGTGGCAGCTTCTGTCTTCAGCCCCGGGATGGACGGGACGGCTTTCGGATTCGATTTCAACCCCGTCCCCGATCGAATACGGCTCGTCAGCAACACAGGCCAGGACTTGAGGCTGCACCCCGATACAGGCGCGGTCGCCGGAATAGACGGGACCCTGACCTATGTCGCGGGCGACCCGAACGCAGGCAAGAAACCGAACGTTGTAGCCTCGGCATACACAAACAACTATGCGGGAACGACAGCGACAATGCTATATGGCATCGACTCGAACCTGGACATACTCGTGATCCAGAACCCGCCGAACGAAGGCCGCCTCAACACGGTCGGCAGTCTCGGCGTTAATGCGTCGGATGTGGCCGGGTTCGATATAGCCGCGTGCGACGCATCGGGATATGCGGTGTTGAACCTGTCGGGCGAATCGGTATCGAAGCTCTTCAGAATCAATCTTGCGACGGGGGCGGCGACGCTGGTAGGGACCCTCTATAGCTCGGAGCCTATCCAGGCATTTGCAGTAGGAATCAAATAGATTTCGGTCAGGGACAACCGGCACATGAAAGAAGCAACAGACGAAGGGCTGGTTCGGGGGATACGCAGATGGGACCTTGTTGCAATAGCCATCAACGGGATTATAGGCGCGGGCATCTTTGGGCTGCCTTCTGAGGTTTTCAGCCGCATCGGTTCATACAGCCTCATCGCCTTTGCAGTCTGCGCCATAGTCGTCGCCCTCATAGTTCTATGCTTCGCCGAGGTAGGCAGCCGGTTCAGCGGGACGGGCGGGCCTTACCTTTACGCCCGCGCGGCATTCGAGCCGGTGACAGCCTTCGAGGTGGGGTGGCTGATGTGGCTTGCGAGAGTGACCGCATTTGCCGCCAACCTGAACCTGTTCGTCAGCTATCTCGGTTTTTTCTGGCCCTCTGCCGCCGATGAGTTCTGGCGTGCGGTCATCATAGTTGTCGCCGTGACGCTGCTTACGATGATCAACATAGCAGGCGTCCGGGACGCGGCGATAGTGAGCAATATTTTCACCGTAGGCAAGCTCTTGCCCCTGTTGCTCTTCATCGGCGCCGGTCTCTTTTTCATCAACGCTGAGAATTATTCATTTTCGGCTCGACCCGGATTCGGAGATTTTTCGGCGTCGGTCCTGGCGCTGATCTATGCCTTCACCGGGTTTGAGATGGCTGTCATCCCCGCCGGCGAAGTGCGCGACCCGCGACGCAATATGCCGGTGGCAATACTCACGGCGATAGTTGTGGTCGCCTTGCTCTACATGCTTATCCAGATAGTCTGCATAGGCACGCTCGCCGAGCTTGCATCGAGCAAGCGCCCGCTTGCCGATGCGGGCAGCGCGTTTATGGGCGTGGCCGGGGCTTCGATAATAACGCTCGGCGCGCTGGTCTCGATAATCGGAAATTTAAATGTGATCCTGCTCGCCGGGTCTCGGCTGCCCTTCGCTATGGCCGAGCGAGGGGAGCTTCCGCAACTCATAGCCCGGACGCACAGCCGCTTTCGCACGCCCTATGTCGCCATACTCATCACCGCAATCGTTATGGGAGCGCTGACGCTTACAAGCACATTCGTGCGGGCGCTTACGATAAGCGCGATAGCGCGTCTGCTGGCCTACGGCGC
>DASTET010000191.1:0-2087 GCA_035709445.1 Blastocatellia bacterium
AGTGCTCGGGCTCGATCAGGGATTTCAAACCGCTCCTCCGCATAGAAGGGGTCGAAGACGACACGATGCTTGCTGCGTACCTGCTCGATCCGAACCGGACATCGTATCGCGTGGCGGAGCTTGCGCGCGAGCACCTCGGGCTTGAGATGGCCGAAACCGTGGAAGGCTTCGACGCAGCCGACTCGCGCGCGCTACAGACTGCCGACATAATCTTTCACCTTGCCGACGTGCTGCGCGCGCGGGTCGAAGAGCGGGGGCTTGAGCAGGTCTACACCGACATAGAGCTGCCGCTGGTCGAGATACTCTTCGAGATGGAGCGCACGGGCGTGCGAATCGATATCGAGGCGCTCGAACAGGCGGGCCGCGAGATGGAGACCGAAATCGAACGGCTCACAGCCGAGATATATAAACTCGCGGGTCAGGAGTTCAACATAAACTCTACGCTGCAGCTCGGCGAGGTCTTCGAGAAGCTCAACTTCGAAGTCGGGCGAAAGACCAAGACCGGGCGCATCTCGACATCCGCAGACGTGCTCGAAGAGCTTGCCGCAAAATACGAGCTGCCGCGCCTGATTATCGAGTACCGCGAAGTGGCGAAGCTCAAGAGCACCTACGTCGACGCGCTGCCGCGTCTGATCGACCCAAGGTCGGGCCGGATACATACAACGCTCAATCAGGCTGTGACGGCGACGGGCCGGCTCTCATCGACGAACCCGAATCTTCAGAATATCCCCATCCGCTCGGAGCTTGGCCGCCGAATCCGTGCGGCGTTCGTGCCGTCGCCCGGATACCTGCTGATGTCTGCCGATTACTCGCAGATAGAGCTGAGGCTTTTCGCCCACATAACCGGCGATCAGGTCATGACCGAAGCCTTCAACCACGGCGAGGACATACATGCGCGGACTGCGCGGGCAGTCTTCGGCGCGAAGACAAAAAAGGAGGAGGCCGAGCACCGCAGGCTGGCCAAGATAGTCAATTTCGCAATCGCCTATGATATAGGCCCGTTCGGGCTTGCGCAGCGGACAGGGCTTTCGCGCGCCGAAGCTCGGCGCGTGATAGATGATTACTATGAGACCTATAAGGGCGTGCGCCGCTATATGGAAGAGACCCCCGAACGTGTTCGCGAGACCGGCATCGTCCGCACCCTTTTCGGACGCCTGCGCCCCATACCCGACATCAACAACCGGAACCATAACCTTCGCGCCCGCGCCGAACGCGAAGCCATCAACGCGCCCTTGCAGGGGACGGCCGCCGACCTCGTAAAGATGGCGATGATTCGCGTTTACGACCGGCTCAAGCGCGAGCGGTTAGGCGCGCGGATGATCCTTCAGGTCCACGACGAGCTGTTGCTCGAAGTGCCAAAAAAAGAGGTCGAAAAGACCACAGAGATCGTCCGGGCCGAGATGGAAACCGTCTTTAAGCTGGCCGTCCCGCTCGTCGTTGACATTGGTGTCGGGCGCAACTGGATGGAAGCCAAGCCGTAACGCCTCGATGTTCTCAGGCTGAGTCACTCGGCCCCGATTATGATTCACTCTGAGACACAGACGGGTCTATGTCTTTCTTGCTTTTCTGCGGTTGAGCCGGGAACGGCGCTTGCTCATCACGAAGCGACAGACCCGGATCGAAAATTTGTAATATTTTTAACACACATAATGATCTAAGCCGTGATATACTGCGGCGCACCGAGGCGATGAGACAGGGGATTCTCAAAAAGCTGCGCGCATCGAGCATCGCTTTTCTGATTTTACTCAACTGGATTGCGGTGCCGGTTGCGTTTGCCGTCGATCAGCAGGATGCCTGCGCGATGGTCTGCTGCATCGAAGACGGCTACTGCTGCTGCACCCCGTCGAAGCCTTCGGTTCGCAAAGACCCGCTTGACCCGCGCGATCACATAGACGGCGCGCAACTGACGAGCAGTTGTCCGAGCGGCTGCGCCACAACTCAGGCTTCGAGCCAGTCCTTCCTGCGCGCACTTGCGCGAACAGCCGACCCTCAATTGAGGACTTCCGGCGCGGTTTCAGTCGCTTCGCCGCCTGTCACAAGCGCGCACGAAGAGGTCCGGTCCGGACCTTTATCTCCCCGTCCTCCTC
>DASTET010000192.1:0-2999 GCA_035709445.1 Blastocatellia bacterium
GGAACCCTCAATGCTGAGGTCGGTGCGGAAATTGAACGTGTTCGGGCTGAGATATTCGACCTGGCGGGCTGCCAGTTTGATTTGAACTCGCCCGCAAAGGTCGCAGCCATTCTCTATGACAAGCTAGGCGTACCGTGCAAAGGCACAACCGATGGTGGAAAGCCCTCAGTGGATCGTGAGGCGCTTTCCGATGTGCGAGGTTATCACCCGGTAGTAGATGCCATTCTCAGATACCGGGAGATAGATAAGCTGGCCAGCACGTTTCTGAATGTGCTGCCTGCGATGGTTGACTCCTCTGGCCGTATTCATCCTGAGTTCAAACCATTGGGGCCTAAAGGCGGCAGGTTTAGCTGCTCAGACCCTAACGTGCAGCAGATACCGGCCCGGTCTGAGCTTGGCAAACGTCTCCGCGAGGCTTTCATAACAGAGACTGGCTGCAAGCTCGTTGTGGCCGATTACAGCCAGATGGAGCTAAGGGTTCTGGCGCATTTCAGCCGTGACCCGGACCTTGTAGCGGCCTACACCTCGGAGCAGGAAATCGATCTTCACACGCTGACGGCAAGCAAGATGTTCAAGAAAGCGATTGCAGATGTGACGGGCCAGGAGCGCAAGGTTGCGAAGATGATTAACTTCGGGATCGCCTACGGGATAACACCGACAGGACTCTTCAATCGCCTGCGGCCCGAAGGCGTGGACGTGACAGAAGCCCAATGCGAGAAGTTCATCGAGGATTACTTCAACACCTATAAAGGGGTAAGAACATTCCTTGAGCGGGTCATAACGGTAATCAAGAGGCGGGGCTATGTCAGGAGCTTGTTCGGACGAAGGCGCAGGCTCACAGGCCGTACCGCACGCGAGCGCAGGCAGGCCGAGAACTTTATTATCCAGGCATCGGCAGCCGATATAGCAAAAGACGCGATGGTAAGACTCGACAAGGCATTACCTGAGTCTGCCCGTCTGATTGCGCAGATTCATGATGAGTTCATAGTGGAATGCCCGGAGAGTGACGCAGAGCAGGTGCGTGAGGTGATGATTGAGGTGATGAGCGAGGCCCCGGCTGGATTCACAATACCGCTCAAGGTAGATGCACATATCGGAGAGAGTTGGGGAGATGCGAAAGGATGACGACGAGATGAGCGCAGACGAGATCATCACAATTCGGCTCCGCGACACGGCGCAAAACAAAGGCGCGTTGCCTCAGATAGTTCGATTGCGCCGATTGATTAAAGCAGCGATCAGGAGTTTTGGCTTTCGTTGCGTATCCATCGAGGTAAAACAAAGCGATGAGAAAGAAGAAAAGCAAACGTCAATCAAAGCCGCGCGCAAAGGCCGGGCGAAAGCAGAAGCCAGAGCCACAGCGCACAACGCCCATGCTCGCAAGCGAAGCCGGACTCCGATGCAGGCAATACAGGCAGATTCGCCCCGGTAAGTTTGAGGCGTGCCAGGCCGCAGCAGTCGGATACGTTCCCGGCATAGGCGACAGTTGCGACTCGCCCAGGGTTAAGCCACAGGTCCGCTATGCGACCACGAGAGAGGCTGTCACAAACAGGGCGGCATAGATGAGGTCAACAGATGAGTGATACGGCAACAGACATGCGCGAAACGGCGCAGATAATAGATGCTCTGGCAGGAAAGATAAAGAGCGGGCTCGCGCGGCCAATCTACTTGCAAGTGATAAAGGGGCCAAAGTCCGAAGTCACTATAAAACAGGTGGAGTTTCTTACTCCCGCGCAACTGGCCGAACTCGCGCACGTCAGTCCTCGGACGGTCTATTCGTGGATCGAGCGGGCCAGTGAGAACGGATTGAAGTATTACAAACCTCCCGGATCGAGCGGGATTTTATTCGCGCTTGATGAAGTGCTTGAGTGGATCAGGGCGGGTGAAGTAGGATAGCCGCGCCCGACCGTTGGCTGCGGCTTGGGAAAGGTAAGAAAATGTCGATCTACAAGAGAGAATGGAAGAACAAGCAAGGCAAGCCCCGCTTCTGCTGGTACTTTCACAGAACAATTGACGGCAAGCGGTACAGAATTGCGCTCAAGACCGCCGAAACTAAGACTCAGGCCAAAGACGTTGCCGAGAAGATCATCAGTCAAATCCGCAACGGGACCTATGGTAAACCGGACGGCCCGAATGTTTTCATCGAGTTTGCCGAAAAGGTCTATCTCCCCTGGTCGAAAGAGAACAAGCGTTCAACAAGCGACCAGTATTACATCGAGGTCTTCAAGCGGTTCTTCAAGAAAAAGACCTTTGCCGAGATTTCATCAATGCTGATCGAGAAGTTTAAGAGTGAGAGGCGCAAGACGCAGACGAAAGCCAAAAAGACTCGCAGGTCCGCATCCGTCAACCGCGAGATCGAATGCCTCTCCTCGATCTTCTCGATGGCGATGCGTGCGCCTTACCGCCTCGTTAGAGAGAACCCCTGCCGCGAGGTAACAAAACTCAAGGAGGAAAACGAGCGCAACCGCTATCTCACAGAAGACGAAGAGAAGCGGCTGCTGGCCGAGTGTGTGGGCCGTCGCGCGCACCTGCGGCCAATACTGCTGCTTGCGCTAAACACCGGCATGCGCCGGGGCGAGATACTTTCGCTCCGGTGGAGCCAGGTCGATTTCGCTCGCGGCCTGATCCATCTGGTCAGGACCAAATCGGGTAAGAGCAGGCTTGTGCCGATAAACACGCTTGTACGGGAGACCTTGCTTGAGCTTCAAAGCAAGGCGTCCGGCGAGTGGGTGTTTCGCGGGGCAGGCACAGGGAAGGGAATCACAGATGTAAAGAAGGCTTTTTCAGCCGCCTGCCAGGACGCAAAGATCGAGGATTTGCACTTTCACGACCTGCGCCATACGGCTGCAACAAGGATGGCTGAGACCGGGGCCGAGCCTTCAACCATCAAAGACATCCTGGGACATTCCGACCTGCGAATGACCGACCGCTACACGCACGCGGTCGAGCTTCGCAAGCGGGCGGCGCTGGAACGGATTGCAGACTACGGCTCGCGCATAGTA
>DASTET010000193.1:0-3080 GCA_035709445.1 Blastocatellia bacterium
CTGATCACTTTCGGGATCAAGGCCGCCGTATTCCCGCTCTTTTTCTGGCTCCCGGCTTCTTACCACACCCCTCCGGTCGCGGTCTCGGCCATCTTCGCAGGGTTGCTGACGAAGGTGGGCGTCTATGCGCTCATCCGCGTCTTTACCTTGTTGTTTGTGCAGGATGTCGGCTACACGCACTCTCTGATACTCATCATCGCGGGGCTTACGATGATAACGGGCGTGCTGGGCGCGGTCGCGCAGAACGAGTTCAGGCGAATCCTCTCTTTTCACATCGTCAGCCAGATAGGCTACATGATCATGGGGCTCGGGCTATTCACGCGGCTTGCGCTGGCGGGCTCGGTCTTCTACATAATTCATCACATCATAGTAAAGACGAATCTGTTTCTCGTCTCAGGCGTCGCGCACAGCCTGCGCGGGACCTATGAGCTGAAGAGGCTGGGCGGGCTTTATCGCGCCTATCCGGCTGTGGCGCTGCTCTTCCTTATCCCGGCGCTATCGCTCGCAGGGATACCGCCGCTGTCGGGCTTCTTCGCAAAGCTCGCCCTCGTGCGCGCGGGCCTCGCCGTCGAGCAATACGCCATCGTGGCAGTCTCTCTTTGCGTAAGCCTGATCACGCTGCTCTCTATGACGAAGATATGGAACGAGGCATTCTGGAAGCCCTCGCCCGATCAAGAGCTGGAAGAGGAGGCTGTGCCGCGAATGCGCGCGAAAGTAAAGACGCTGGTGATCCCTATAATGGCGCTTGCGATAATAACCGTATCGATAGGGCTCGCGGCCGGGCCGCTCTTCAGCCTGGCGACGCGCGCCGCCGATCAACTGCTCGACCCGTCTGAATATATCAATACCGTACTGGGAGGCGCACCGTGAACGCTTTCTTCTGGAACGTGCTGCTCGCGCTGGTATGGGCCGCCCTGACCGGCGAGTTTTCCCCGGCAAACCTGATGCTCGGCTTTGCGCTCGGCTACCTTGTGCTGCTGTTCGCGCAGCGCGCCGTAGGATCGCCCAACTATATCAACAAGGTGAGGAAAGTGATCAATCTCGCCCTCTACTTCTTATGGGAGCTGATCAAATCGAACCTGCGTATAGCTTACGACGTGGTGACGCCGACCCATTACATGAGGCCGGGCGTGATTGCCGTCCCGCTCGACGCCGAGACGGATGCCGAGATCACCCTGCTTGCGAATATGATCACGCTGACGCCGGGCACGCTCAGCCTCGATGTCTCTTCAGACAGGCGTGTGCTGTACATACACGCCATGTATCTGGATGAAATTGACGAGACGAGGAGCAGGATCAAGGACGGCTTCGAGCGCCGGATACTGGAAGTGCTGAGATGAACGGAGGCCCGATCATTACTATAGCGGTCAATATAGTCTTTGCGGTGCTGGGCATCGCTTTGATACTGGCATTCATCAGGCTGGTCCGGGGGCCGAGCCTTCCAGACAGGGTGGTGTCGCTCGACCTGATCGCGGTCATCGCGGTGGCGATAATCAGCGTCTATGCGATCGCCACGGACCAGCAGGTGCTGCTCGACGCGGCGATCGTCGTGGCGCTGATTGCGTTTCTCGGGACCGTGGCATTCGCGCAATATCTTGAGAGGAGGTCGCGCGATGAGTGAAGCGGTGACGGTCGCGCTTATGATCATAGGCGCGCTCTTTCTGCTCCTGGCAGGCGTAGGCGTCATCCGTATGCCCGACCTGTTTATGCGGATGCAGGCGGCGACGAAAGCCTCGACTTTAGGGGTCGGCTGCACGCTGGTAGCGGTGATGGTATATTTCGGCAGTTTCGGGGTCGCCATCCGGGCGCTGCTCGTAATCGCCTTCTTACTCCTGACCGCCCCTGTCGCGGCCCATATGATAGGGCGCGCGGCCTATTTCGTCGGCGTGCCGCTCTGGGAAGGCACTATTCGCGACGAGCTTCGAGGGCGTTATGACGCGGGCACGCACACGCTTGCCGGTCATTCGCGCGACCCGTACGGAGATGAAAGAATTCGACAGGATTTACAGGATTAACAATAAAACCCTGTAAATCCTGTCTATCGATATCCACGCCCCTTTCGAGCTTTCCATGTCGAAGCTTCAAAGTCGTCCGGTATAATATATCTCCCCTGTTGAGATGGTCGCGAAGGGTTATAGATTAACCGATGCCGGAGGCTATATGAACCGCATAGGAATAAATGATCCTCTGCGGTAAATCCGACTTTGATCGCTAAGAACTCTACTTCAAAGCGAGGACTGAATGGCCCTGAATACGCCGGATGACAGAAGCGGTGAGAGCGAGAGAGAGCCTGTCATGAGCGCCAACCGCCGGTTCGCAGTCGGGCTGGCGCGCGCGTTTGGCGGGGCGGTCATCTTCTCGCTTCCCATCTTGATGACGATGGAGATGTGGTATCTGGGATTTTACATGGACCGGCTGCGGCTCGCCCTCTTCCTGTTGCTCGTCATCCCGCTGCTTGTCGGGCTCTCATACTATTCGGGATTCGAAGACACTACGAGCTGGAAAGAAGATATTGTCGACGCATTCGTCGCCTACGCTGTAGGGTTCGTCGCCGCTGGCGGCGTGCTCGCGCTCTTTTCCGTGATAGACACGAACATGCCTGTCTCTGAGGTGGTCGGCAAGGTATCGCTTCAGGCCATACCCGGCAGCATAGGGGCGATGCTCGCCCAGAGCCAGCTCGGAATACACAAGCAAGAGCAGGAGAGAAAGAAGCGAGAGGCCGGGTACGGCGGCGAGATTTTTCTGATGGCTGTGGGAGCTCTGTTTCTGGCGCTCAATCTCGCCCCTACCGAAGAGATGCTGCTAATTGGTTATAAGATGACCGAATGGCACGCCATCGGGCTCGCGTTTGTATCGATGCTGATTATTCATGCGTTCGTCTATACGCTACAGTTCCGGGGGCAGGCCGATTTACCGCCGGGCACGCCGTTCTGGAGCGCATTCCTGCGCTTCACGGTCGTCGGGTACGCCATCGCTCTCCTGATAAGCTTCTACACTCTCTGGACGTTCGGAAAGACCGGCGGGATGTCTGCGGAGCAGGTTATTATGGCGACGGTGGTGCTCGGATTTCCTGCCGCGAT
>DASTET010000194.1:0-8471 GCA_035709445.1 Blastocatellia bacterium
TCCGTCCCCTTCGTCTTGGCAATGTTCCAGGTCATCACTTTCAACCGCGTGCCGCCCGACGTAGGGCTCGTGACTGTGATAACGACAGACGCGCTTGCAGTCGCCCCGTCGTTGTCGGTTACGGTCACGCGCGCGGTGTAGGAGCCTGCCGATTGATATGTGGCTGAAGGATCAGCCGATGTAGAGGTCTGGCCGTTGCCGAAGGACCAGCTATAACTTGAAATCGAGCCGTCCGGGTCAGAGACAGTCGAATTGAAATTCACGACGAGCGGCGCTGTGCCCGACGTCGGCGAGGCGCTTACGCTCACCTGCGGCGGCTGATTCGCCGGCGGCGGCGTGGTGCCTCCTCCGGTCGTGCTTGGCAAGATCACCGTGTCGTTTCGCAACGAGCCCGGAGAGCTGTTTAAATACCTCTGCGGAGATAGCACTATCTGATCGATAGAGAACCCGTCTTCGCGGGTCTGCACGCGGATTGTCTGCGTGCCGGTTCCCTGGAAGTAGATGAGCGGCCCCATCGAGTCGTAACCGTTATCCTGCCATCCCCATCCGCTTATCCCGCACCCTTTGCAGTCTTCGAGGTTGACGAACGTCGCACTGGTCGTGCCTATGCGGTAGATCGATGACCCGGTCGCCGTCACGCTTCCTGAGAATTGCACCCATACCGAGTCGTTATCCCAGTCGTTGCCTTCGGCCTTCCCGCGTATCCAGAGCCGGTAGGGCACACCCGCCTGCGCGGGAAAGCTCATCTCGAAATAGTGTGTCGGATTCGAGAGCGCAGTGTCGATCCTGGGTAGATTGGCATTACCATGCTGCAGCACGGACTGTCCGGCGGCGGACCCGTCAAAGATCCTCGCCCAGTTCCCGAACGTCCGGCTGTTCGGCACATCGCCGGCCCAGATCACTATATCTGATGGGCCGCTTGAGCCGCCGGTGCGAGGCAGGATCGTCGTATCGTCTTTCAGATTGCCCGGTGAGCTATGCAGATATGAAGAGGGCGACAGAACTATCTGATCTATAGAGAGGCCGTCTTCTCTAACCTGCACCCGTATGGTCTGCGTGCCGGACGATTGGAAGTAGATGACCGGCCCCATCACGCCCGCGCCGTAGCCGTTGTCCTGCCATCCCCAGTTGCTGAGATCACACCCCGAACAGTCTTCGACGTTGACGGAGGTCGCGCTGGTCGTGCCTATGCGATAGACCGATGACCCGGTCGCCGTCACGCTTCCGGAAAACTGGACGAAGACAGAATCATTCCCCCAATAGTTTCTTTCGGCCTTGCCCCTCATCCACAGACGGTAAGGCGTGCCAGCCTGCGCCGTGAATGTCATTTCGAAATAATTAGAAGGGTTTGCAAGGGCGCTGCTCAGCTTCGAAGCGCCCGAGTTAGGATTACAGAGTCTTTCACCGCCTGCCGCGGTCGAGTCCGATACCTGTATCCAGTTCCCTACCCTGACCGGCGCCTCGGAGGCGTATAAGATGATGTCGCTCGATGATTGCGCCTGCGCGCCTGTTGCAAGCCAGCACAGACATAGAAAGACCTTAAGGATTGAACACCCAACTACTCGAACCATTGCACATTCCTTTCCTCAAAGATATTTACGACTATCTCAGTCAGCATTGAGAGGAGGGCAATCAGTACTTCTATTTGTCCAGTCTTTTCTTTTTTGTAGCTTCAACAATTGTCCTGATGGAGGCAAGAACAAGAACCTCTACCTTTTGTGTTCAATCATTCCCTTGAACACGGCAGATATAATCTTCAAAAAGCGATAAACATCCGCTTTTCAAACTCACAAGGCTTCTTCGTCCGCTCTTTTAATTACTTACTTGAGGGCTTATCTAAGGGGCTAACAGATACTCCAAAAGCAACCCGAGCCCGATACTCTGAAAATCAAACACCTGATTCCAGCCATTAGGTCTGCCAGAAATCAAAGAGAAAGTGTGAGGATTCAATCTATATTTCAAACGCTACCAAAAACGCTCGATTATTACTTTGGAGATGCGAATTAAAACACTTCATATCTGTTGTGTCAACAGTTTTTATCATATCGCAAGAAATACGCAAAACTCTCGATGGCAGGGTATGGTTATGCGTCTTTAACCGCGCTTTATGATAGCAACAAGTAATGTAAATACCTGTCATTTAACACAAAAAACTCGGCTAATAGTGCTCTATCGTTATCTGTTCCGGTCGTTATCGAGCCTGCAAGATCGGTTCAAAACGCGCATGAAAGGGCCGCATCGCTTACTCGCCAACCGGCATAGAGATTGCTCCCAGCTATTATGAGAATAGAACGATCAGGAGGTAATGGGTATGCCAAGAGGCGATAAAGACAAATACACGGACAAGCAGAAACGCAAGGCCGAACACATAGAAGAAGGCTATCGAGAGCGAGGCGTATCAGCCGAAGAGGCCGAGCGCAGGGCATGGGCCACGGTTAACAAAGAACACGGCGGAGGCGAGAAACCCGGGGGCGGCGGTTACGGGAAACCTGAAAACCGCGAGTCGTCGCGACGCGGCGGAGAAAAAGGCGGTCGCCACTAATAGCAAAGGATTGGAGAATTCCGACTTTCTTCGGCCAGTTCGTGTTCTTTGGTTGAGGAGCAGGGCTATTCAGTTCTCGATTCAAAGGTGAGATCCCCATCGATCGAGAACAAAACAACCACAGAGGGCACGGAGGTATTGAATAATTCCTCTTGTGTTCCTCCGTGCCCTTTACGGTTCAAATCCTCTTTAACGGTATGCCCTGTCGGTCGCTTCGGAGATTTCCGAAAGCGTATCGGCTATGGCTCGCCGTTCTCCGTGTCCGCGATGCGATTCCGCGTATCGAGCGAGGTCGGCCTGTGAGATTATGCCGACGATACGATCTCGATTATCTACGATAGGAAGGCGACGGACCTGATGACGCGACATCTGCTGCATGCAATCTTCGACTGAATCAAAAACATGACAGGAGAAGACCTCATCCGTCATGCAGTCAGCGACTCGCGCCCGGCGCGTATCCCTGCCGCGCGCGACCAGCCTTACAGTAATATCCCTGTCAGTCACCATCCCGATCAAGCGCCCCCCTCGATCAACGACAGGAAGCGCGCCGCAGTCGCACTCAGCCATCATTCGAGCAGCATACTCAATCGAGTCGTTTGGACGGACCGATATAACATCGCGAGACATAACGTCAGCCGCCTTCGCTCTCTCTAACGTTTCGCGACCGCGCCAGCCTCCCCGCTCCTCAAACCGTCTTCGTCTCTCAGCATCTTCGTCGCCGAGCCATGAGGCGACCTCGTCGCGCGTGCGGTCCCACCACCCTCGATCCTCCCGCTCACGTTCGTTGTGCCTGCGGGGGCTCGACTCATAGAGCCCGCCGCTCTCCTCGCCGTAGCGACGACCGGACCGATCACGGTCATAATCACGATCCGAGTAAGGGTCGCGGTCGTACTCGCGCCCAGAATAAGGATACTGTCTTGTCATTTTGACCTCCTGTCGAGTTATCCGATGTCAACCTTCCGGCTGCGCTATTTCGAAAGCTGTCCTCGCACTGCGCCATCCGGAAATTCAGCATTGTGCACGTTGATGTAGAAGTTCTGAGGGTTCTGCCTGATCCTCTTAATCAACTCCGCGTCTGCCGTGACGCAATCCTTGGAAGAGCCGCTTGACGGCGGGGGAGCAAGTGTCACCACGGGAGGACCCGCCTTGTCCGCGGGCGCTTCGTGTATGTGAGCGGCGGTCGCTTCCGCTATGTTAGATACGGTGAGCTCGAAGCAAATCTTGCCCTGGCCCTGATTGAGCGTTATCGAAGCGGTTCCGGTTCCATCAGCATCGCCCGGTCCGGGCACCTCGGCTGCCCCCGTCAGCGTGATAGATAAGGGGCGACCTCCCGGGTCCTCTTTCTGAGCCGCAAAAGCTCCGCCAATTGTCAAAAACGCCAGCATTGTAATTGAGACGAAAGAACTTGCTTTTCGCATGGTATCTCCTTTTTCTACTCTCTGGCGTCCACAGGAGTTTTTGTCGAGGCAAGAGCATGGTCCGGGTGAAAAAGACTAAGGTGTTATTCCTGCAATATACGTGCCATAAGCGATTACCCGTTATACGTCCCGATGAGACAGCATTGGCGTTTTACAGTCACGCCTGCAAGAGGGTATTCGTCGCCTGACGCGGATTGGCGAGAGGAAATAATGTCTCAGACAAGCGACAAGAATGCGCTATGGGACTTCTCGATACTTATTGTCTTGCCGGTCGCGCGCAGGACCGCCCTCTCTGTCCAGGTTGCGCGCAGTGTTGATCAAACCCACGTGCGAGAAAGCCTGCGGGAAGTTGCCCAGTAGGCGTCGCGCGGCGGGGTCATACTGCTCCGACAACAATCCGACATCGTTGCGCAGATCAAGCAGCCGCTCAAAGATTTCGCGCGCCTTCTTGTATTGCCCCTGGAGCGCCAGATTGTCTGCGAGCCAGAAGGTGCATATCAAAAAAGCGCCTTCGCCCGGCGGCAGCCCGTCTATCTCCGGATCAGTCAAATACCGTTGAACGAAGCCATCCTGCATCAGCCGCTTTTGAATATACTCGACGGTGCCTCGCATGCGTGGATCGGACGCCGGCAGGAAACCTACGATAGGGATCATCAAGAGACTGGCATCCGTCTCCCTCGACCCGTAGAACTGTACAAACGAATTGAGCTGGGGATCGAACCCTTTCTCGCATATTTCCTCGTGAATCTTTTTGCGAAGCCGTTTCCAATCATCGACAGGCCCGTCCAGCCCGAATAACTCGACCGACTTCACGGCGCGGTCGACGGCCACCCACGCCATGACCTTAGAGTGCGTAAACTGTCTGCGGGGACCGCGAATCTCCCATATACCTTCGTCGGGCTTGTTCCAGTCGGTCTCTAAAAAATCCATCAGCGCCCGCTGCACTCGCCAGGCGTTCTCGCTCGGAACGAGCCCCATCCGGCGCGCAAGATAGAGCGCATCCATCACTTCGCCGTAGACATCGAGCTGGTGCTGGCTGAAGGCCGCATTCCCTATCCGCACCGGAGACGACCTCTCGTAACCCGGAAGCCATTTCAGTTCAAGCTCGGTCAAACGCCGCTCGCCGGCCAGCCCGTACATAATCTGCATTTTTGATGGGCTCCCGGCGACGGCGTTGACAAGCCACTCGCGCCACGCGCCCGCCTCATCCGTGTACCCGCCGATAGTCAGCGCGTAGAGCGTAAAGGTTGCGTCGCGCAGCCAGCAGTGGCGGTAATCCCAGTTGCGCTCTCCGCCGATTCGCTCGGGCAGAGAGGTCGTTGCGGCTGCAAGAATACCTCCGGTCGGCGCATAGGTCAGAGCCTTGAGGGTGATGAGCGAACGGTCCACCGCCTCTTTCCACTCTCCCTGGTACAGACAATTGTACGACCACTCCCTCCAGAATACTTCGGTGTCGCGGAGTAAGTCTTCGGGGTTGCGTTTAGAGGGTTCGGGCGCGTGCGTCGGGGCCCAGACCAGCTCGAAGTGTATGCGCTCTCCTTCGGACACCGTGAAGTCGGAGATCGTGTGCAGGTCCTCTCCTCTAAGCTCCACAGCAGTTCGCAGGTAAAGAGTATCTGGCCCTGCCGTGGCCTGAATGCCGTCCTCAGTTCTTCTAACCCAGGGAACGACCCAGCCATAATCGAACCGGATGAACATCTCCATATGCATGGGGACCTGTCCTCGCCTCCCCTCCACTATGCGGACGAGGTCCGGCCTTTCATTGCGCAGCGGCATGAAATCTATGATCCTGACCGCGCCGCTCGCGGTCTCGTAATCGGTTTCGAGTATAAGTGTGCCCTCGCGGTAGCGACGGCTGATGCTCTTTACCTCTATCGAAGGCGCTATAAGCCATCGCCCGTTCTCTTTCTCTCCGAGCAATGCAGCAAAGCATGCGCCCGAATCGAATCGAGGCAAACAGAGCCAGTCGATTGAGCCGTCGCGGGAGACAAGCGCCGCAGACTCGCAATCGCCCACAAGGGCATATTCTTCAATCCGTGATGGCATATCATGCGCTCCTATTGGCTATTCAGTTTACGTTACTCCGTCTATCTATAAGCAAATCCGAGGCCCGGACTGCCCGCTTGACGGTAGAACTTTGACTGGTATAGCTTGGCTTAAGGACGCCTCAGCAAGGAGGGTAGCATTGAAGAGAGCTTTCATATTGATCCTGGTACTTACAATCCTGTCGGGGACGGACGTGTCTTCGCAGACGAGGCGTCGCACACCCGCAAAACGCAGGCCGCCCGTTTCGAAGGCGGCGGAAAAACAGACTGCCGAGATTAAAGCGGGCCGCGAACGCGTGGCGGTGCAGATAAAAAACCTGACGCTCTTTCTCTACCTGTTCGGAGGGATCGCGAAAGGGATCGAATCGGCTGACCAGGCGACACGCACCCGTGAGGCGTCATCGGTTGCCATGGAGCAGAACGAGCGGAACAAGGCGAGGGTGAAAGAGAGCCTTAGAAACGTGCGCGAGGGGCTGGACAAGCTCGAAACAGACTTTCGAATAAATCCTGCGCTGAAGAGTTACCACCGTTACCTGACCGGCGTGGCGGACCTGGGCGAGATGGCCGAAAGCCAGGCCGCCGCCAACCGGTTTGATGACGCGGGCAGATCATTGCTCAGGGCCGTGAACCAGTTGGCAGACGCGCTCGCGGCTATGCGCTGATAATCGGACCGAAAGAGAACCGGGCAGGATTTACAGGATCGAGCTTCCGGTAATCCTATCAATCCTGCCCGTTTCCTCGCACCAATAGCTACTAGTTGGTCTGAGCGATGCCGCGGCTCACGAGTATCTTGACCTCGACTCGCCGGTTCTGGCGCCGCCCTTCCGGGGTGGCGTTATCGGCGACCGGCTTCATCTGCCCGTAGCCGAAAGGAGTCACCATCCTGCGCAGCGGGATATCATGGTTTTCCTGTAGATACTGTACGACGGAATCGGCTCGTTGCTGGCTCAGTATCCGGTTGCGCTGCATGTTGCCCGTCGAATCGGCGTGGCCGGTTATCTCGATGACATAGCCTTTAATACCGGTCGCCTTCTGAGCAAGCTCGTCCAGCGCGCGACGGTATTCAGACATAAGCACCGCGCTGTTCACATTGAAGTATACTGTGACAGAGTCCTGTACGACGTAGTCGTCTATGGCGCTGATACGCTCATTAGTGGTGGCGACGCCGAGATTGGCCCTGTCGGCTTCGGCCCTGGCCGCCTTCGACACCTCGTTCAATTCATCGACCTGCCCGGCAATCCGCTGGTTCTCCCGCTCGACGGGAGCGACCCGGGTCTCGACGGTCCGGGCGACCTTGAGATCGGAAGAATCGAAGCGCACCTTGTTGGCGACGAGCTGACCTTCCTGATTGCCCCGCCCTTCGACCTCGACATGCAGGCCGCGCAGCAGGCTCGTGACATCATAGTTCTTGCCGCTGCGGAACCAGCCGCCTTTCGATTTGACGCTGGTCTGGTCGGTCAACCGCACGATGGTCTCTATATCCTGCTCGTCGCGGATGCTGAACGTCTCGGCATCGCGCCGGACTATTCGGCCCTTGACCTTCATCTTCTGGCCGCTCGCGATATTGCGAATTCCCGGCCTGTAACCCGTATCCTGGGCCTGAGCGGTCGGCCTGTCGTCCTGTCCGAAAGCAGGCTGAGCGCCCGGCGCGATCAAGAACATAGCTACAGCAATCGATAGCGATATTGCTGATCTGTGAAATCTCATCGAATACCCTCCTATTGCGTCGATCCTGTAAGATAACGCTGGTAACCATAGCTTTTGGGATCGGCTTTTTATCGAAAGTTTCATTGAGCCTCAAATGTTTATCGAAACTCACATCGAAATTCAGCCCGGTTGTGAGGAGGGATCCCGACTGAATTTGCCCGGCAGTCCTTACGCTCCGCGATGACTGTCGTGGAACGTTCACAGTTGAATTTTAAACAATCGTGGCAACATTGGCCACTAATAATTCAGAAGCCAGAAGCCAGAAGCCAGAAGCCAGAATCTTTCGTGGGGTCTCTCGGTCATTGCCGAGCGCCAGATGTCAGAATCATCCTTGACCATCTTCTGGCTTCTGGATTCTCACTTATTCTGCTCGTCCAGCCACTTCTTGAGCGGAGCGAAGTAATCGAGAATGGCAGTCGCATCCATTCGCTCCTCTCCCGTCAGCGCCTTCAGCGCCTCCGGCCAGGGACGGCTCTGGCCCATCTGCAACATCTTCTTCAGCTTCTCTCCGGCCTGCTTATTACCATATATCGAGCACCGGTTGAGCGGCCCCGTGTACCCTGCCTCGCGGCAGAGCGCGCGATGAAACTGGAACTGTAGAATATGCGCCAGAAAATAACGCGCATAAGGCACATTCGCCGGGACATGGTATTTCGCGCCGGGGTCGAAGTCCCGCTCGCTGCGAGGCGCGGGCGGCGCGATGCCCTGATACTTTGTCCGCAGCTCCCACCACGCCTTGTTGTAGTCAGCCTGACTGAC
>DASTET010000195.1:0-6719 GCA_035709445.1 Blastocatellia bacterium
ATACGACTGTATCCTTACAGCAACAGGTCCTCGCTGACCCGGATTTCATCGCCGGTAATATCTCTACAAGATTTATGGAGCGCTTCTCAAACCCGAGGCCGGTTACCCAGGGCGCGGCAGAGTAGCCCTTAACAGCAAACAGCCATGACTTTATCGCTGCCGCCGATATATCCGATTACCGACCGTCGCCTGACAGGGCTTACACACGCCGAGCAGGTCGAGCGGCTCGCGGAGGGCGGGGCCACCTTTATCCAGTTGCGCGATAAGACCGCTACGCCCCGCGAGTTTTATAATCAAGCCCTTGAAGCCGTGCGAGTGGCGCGTCGCCTGGGCGCGCGAATCATCATAAACGACCGGTCCGACATTGCCCTCGCCGTCGGCGCGGACGGCGTGCATATCGGGCAGGATGACCTGCCCGCGGAAAAGGCCCGCGCGCTCATGGGGAGCGACCGCATAATCGGGTTTTCTACGCATAGCCTCAAACAGGCCCTGGAAGCCTCTTCCATGCCCGTGGACTACATAGCCGTCGGGCCTGTATTCGCGACGTCAACTAAAGAGAACCCCGACGCGGTTGTGGGGCTCGACATCTTAGGCGAGATAAAAAGCCTGACCTCAAAGCCGGTAGTCGCCATCGGCGGCATCACGCTCGACCGGGCGGGCGCGGTGGTGCGTGCCGGGGCCGACAGCCTCGCTATAATTTCGGACCTGTACGCGACGGGTGATATTCCTGAGCGGATGCGGGCTTTTTTCGAGCGGCTCGTCAGACAGGATTTACGGGATTAACCTGATTCTGTTAATCCTGTAAATCCTGTCTATTTAATGGCTCGACTCAGATGAAGGAGCACTGAAAAGGGACTTCGAGGACAGGATTTTGAGCGTCGTTAGTCTCGATTCGAATCGTGCCCTTAAAATCGCCTGTCCCGGTTATCTTCGATTTATCCAGCGTTATCCGCACCGTATAAAACTGGCCTTCGGTCTCGGTTACAAGCTGAAGGTTCAAGAACGGGAGTGTGGAGCTGACTTTAGCGATCTTCAGCCCGCCCTCGCGCACCTTTCGCACGTAGATCACCGGAAGATTTATGCTCGCGATGTCGGATGCGAGCGGAAGCTTGGGAAGTATGATCGAGGTCGGCGACACGAAGACCTGCGGGAAGACGGTCACGTCAAGCCTGATGGCGATCTCAGGCGCAGTGGCGGAATCGGTGAGCACCCGCGCTACCTGTGAATACTGACCGGGCTTGAGGGCAGGACTGGTCGAAAGATTTACCTCATATCGCTTGCCGTCCTCTATAGTCTGGAAGCTGAGAGTGAAATTATCTCCGCCGGGCTCGATCTTCTTTATGTGGACAGGAGCGGTCTCGCGGTTGTAGAGATAGAGCCGGGTCGATGTGCTGCTGCCCGTGATGACGCTTGTCACCCATCGATCGTTTGGCGATATGCTGAACGGCCCTGAATACTTGGCCGCTTGCGAGAACTTATCAGGAACTCCCGACCCGATCGGGGGCGTCGGCGCTTTGAAATATGCGCGGAGCACGAGGTTGAAGCTGGGATATTTCGGATCGTTTGTCGAAACGCTCGCCGATTTTGCGACCTCGCCCAGATAACTTTCGGTGTGGTCTATCCCGAGTGTGATCTTTCCCTCCTGACCAGGAGGCACGACTTTGTCATAGTCGCTTGCGGTGCAACCTCAGCCAGGGGAGACGTTTTTGATCTGAAGCTCTCCGCTTCCTTCGTTCCTGATCTTAAAAGAATACTTGAGCGGCGTCCCCGGTTTAACTTCGCCGAAATCGTGCGTGAACGATGCTATAACCAGCCTGGGCGAGCCGTTCGAGGGCGAGCTGCCATTTTTTTCCTGCGCCATCGCCGCCGCTGATAACAACAAAACGAGCGCGAGCGCAAGAAGCGTTTTACTTATCCTCATAGGTTCATCTCCACAAAGACTGAGGCCGTCAACCGAAGGGCAAGTTTAACAAAATCGGAAGCCAGAAGCCAGAATTCAGAAGCCAGAAGTCCGTCGAGGCAGAGTCTGATTCCATTCGCTCGGCATCAATCGAGGTACTATGCGAGAGATTCTGAATTCTGGCTTCTGGCTTCTGATTTCGTCGTTGTATGTTAATGTTATTGCGTCATGAAGGTCATCCCTCTCGGAACAAGCTCCGGAAAGCCCACGCTCCGCCGCAATGTGAGCGCGCTTGCCGTCGTACGCGAAGCCGAATGGCTCTTGTTCGATTGCGGCGAAGGCACCCAGATGCAGATAGGTCGCGCAGGGCTCAACCCTTCTCGCCTCGCCGCCATCTTCATAACGCACCTGCATGGAGACCATTTCAACGGACTCTCCGGCCTGCTCTCGACTATGGGGCTCGACCGGCGCGTGAAAGAACTTGCGCTCGCAGGCCCGGCTGGCATAGGCGAATACCTGAATATGCTCGCGCGGCTCAAGATACTCTATTTGAATTATCCGCTGAGGCTGAGCGAGCACAGGGAGATGAGACGGGCGCGCGTCGTTTATGAGGCTGATCAGTTCACCGTGACTTCGCTTGAGCTGGACCACCGGATCTTCGCGATGGGGTATCGAGTCGAGGAGCGGCCCCGTCCGGGTCGCTTCAACGTCGAGCGCGCGCGGGCGCTTGGGATACCGGAAGGCCCGCTTTATGGCCGGCTGCAATCGGGCGCGGCGGTCCATCTTCCTGATGGTCGCCGCATCGATCCGTCTGAAGTTCTCGGCCCGCCGCGTCCGGGCAAGTCGGTCGCCTACTGCACCGACACGCGCCCGTGCGCAGCCGCAATAGAGCTTGCGCGCGATGTGGACCTGCTCGTACACGAGGCGACATTCACCGAGGAGATGAGGGACGAGGCCCGCGAATTCGGGCACTCGACGGCGGCCCAGGCCGCCATGATAGCGAAAGAAGCCGGGGCGCGACGGCTTTTGATCACCCATTTCAGCACGCGCTATCATGACGCCTCTATCCTGCTCGAAGAGGCGCGCGCCATATTCCCTGAGACCGTGCTTGCAGATGAGCTTGTTGCAGTAGAAGTATGATCGAGAGTTGAAGATGATAATTGCGACGGGCATAGACTTGATCGAGATTTCGCGGATCGCGGAGGTTTTTGCCCGCCAGGGCGAGCGGTTTCGCCGCAGGGTCTTCACCGAAACCGAGATTGAATACTGCGAAGGCAGGGCGTCGCGCTTTGCAAGCTACGCCGCGCGGTTTGCGGCCAAAGAGGCCGCGATGAAGGCGCTCAAAACGGGCTGGGCTGACGGCGTAGCCTGGCACGACATCGAAGTCGTGCGCGACGAGCAAGGCGCGCCTTCGCTCAGGCTGCGCGGGCGGGCGCTTGAAGTGATGACCCGCCTGGGAGCGACAAAGACCCACCTGTCGCTCACACATTCGAACGATCTGGCCATGGCACAGGTCATCCTCGAAGCCTAGTGGCGGCCACGATGGCGTCAAGCTTGACCGGCATGCGAGCGCTGGTTATGCTTCGAATCGTTCAGAGCTGTCTGCATATTCAAGCGTCATATGACTCGCTCCTTTTCAACAGCGAAGCTCGCCAAGATGTGGGACGTGAGCGAATCGACCATAAAGAGATGGGCCGATGCCGGTCTGCTCAAGTGCCGCAGAACCGTTGGAGGCCACCGCAAGTTCGACCTGGACGCGGTGATCGAGTTTCAGAGCCGGAGCGGGCTCGTCTCAAAAGGAATAGCCGGTCGTAAAGAGGTGGCCGTCGCGCACGCCGAGCTGGACCGCTTGCTGGCCATGCCCGATTTTGTCGAGCTGTCGCTCCGCTACAGGGAAGCGGCCATCGCAGGCCAGTCGCAGCTTGCCTCTACCATCCTGACGCGCGCTTATCTGAGCGGCATGTCTTTAGCAACGATCAGCGAAGAGATAATCCGGCCCGCCATGTGGGAGATCGGCGAGATGTGGCGCGCGGGCAAGGTCAAAGTCTTCGAAGAGCACCTGGCCACTTTCTCAACCATGCACGCGTTCGCCGAGCTTGATTCGGTTGCCAACAAAAAGGCCGCGAGCGGCAGAACCGCGATTGTGGGCTGCTCGGACGGCGAGCTTCATCAGGTGGCGTCGGCCATTATCAGGTATATCCTCGAAGCCGAAGGCTGGACGGTGATATATCTCGGCCCTTACACTCCGCTCTTCTCGTTCGCAGATGCAGTCGTGAAGTTCAAGCCCGACCTTGTCGCCATCTCTTCAACAATGTCAGCCGATCTCGAACGCTCGGCCCGCGATTACGAGGCGCTTCATCGCGTGGCGCAAAAATACGGCGCGAGAATAATCATCGGGGGGCTGGCCATAGAGGATGCCGAGACGCGCGCCCGGTTTCGCGGGGCGGTCTGCGCCCGCTCGCTCCACGACCTTCTCAATTGCCTTCGCCAGCTTGAAGATGAAAAAAAGGAAAGACAGGATTGACAGGAATGCTTTTTGATATCCTGTCTTTCCTGTCCTTCTCTTTCAGGCCACGGTCAGGAACTCGCGGAGAGTCTGTCCCTCCTCAAGCTCCCTGAGCTTTTGAAACGCCGCCGCCTCGATCTGGCGCACCCGCTCGCGGGTAACCGAGAGGTCCTGTCCTATCTCTTCAAGCGTGCGAGGCTCGCTGCCAGCGTCGAGCCCGTAGTGAAGGCGGAGTATCTTCGCCTCGCGGGGTGTCAGTGCGGCGAGCGCGCGGTGGATCGCCTCCCGGCGCGAGCGTTCGAGCGCGGCGCCAAACGGGTTAGCGCTATCGCCGTCATCTATGAAATTGACCGCCGTCTCTCCATTATCATTAGCCGCCGCATCGAGGGTGATGGTGTGCTGGGCGAAGGCCATCGCCTCGCTGACTCGCTCGGCGTTTATATCGAGCCGCTCCGCTATCTCGTGGGTCGAAGCTTCCGAGGCCGTCTCCCCGCTGACCGATCGTGACGCGCGAGCCACCTTGTTGATGAGCGTAAGCTCGGAGGCGGGCAGCCGCACTATGCGGCTCTGAGTGTCGAGCGCGCGCGCCATTGACTGTCTGATCCACCACATCGCATAGGTGGAGAATCGAAATCCGCGCCGCCAGTCGAATTTCTCGACTGCGCGCATAAGTCCGACATTGCCTTCCTGAATCAGGTCCAGGAATGAGAGCCCCCGGCGCGTATATTGCCGGGCCACCGATATGACGAGCCTCAGATTCGACTCGGTCATCTGCTGTTTTGCAAGGTTGAGCGCGGCTGCCGCTGCCGAAGCTTTTTGCGCAGACGCCACGAAGCTGTATGTATCGGCCAGCCCGCTTGAGATCGCCCTCGAAACAACCTGCCCGACCTTGACCTCTTCGTCGAGCATCGCCGCGCGCGGGGCTCGAACGGGGCTCAGGCTTCCGCCCGTTTCATGCTCTGAGACTTTGGATTCGGCCATCAGACCGGCCCTCTCTACGAGCCTGACCAGTCGTCGCTCGACGGAAGGTGTAAAGACCAAAGCGCGAACCGCGCGCGAAAGCCTCAGCAGCAGCCGTTTGCCCGACTCTCGCTTTGCCTTCCTGCCGACCAGCTTCTTCCCATCGATAAGCCTTGAGTAGGCGCGTTCGATCTCGTCGAACGCGCGGGCTGCCGCCTCGGCCAGGGCCGGTGGCTTCGACGCCGAATCGACTCCACCGGCTCGCTCGATCACGTCCGAAACGCTCTCCTCTTTGCGAGAAAGCGCCTGTTTGAGATAGAGACAATACTCGACGACGACAGGCGACCGCGAGAGTATCTTCATCAACCGGGACCTGGCTCGCTCGATCCTTTTTGCCGCCGCTCTTTCGCCCGCCGCATCCAGGATCGGCGCGCGGCTCGCATCGCGCAGATAGAGCTTCAAAAGGTCTGTTCGGTCGATGTCTTGCGCGTCTTCCTCGTCCGTTTCCAGGGACTCGTCTTCAAGCTCGAACTGCTCGTCCCCTTCGGAGATGCCCTCGTCAAAATCGCGCTCAAGCTCTCTCATCATGATCACACTCCGAGAAACCGTCTAGCGCGTCGCGCTCGTGACGGCGCTGATTACATTGCGTTACCTGGTTCAAGCGATGTCTGTCTTCAAAACGACGCGCCAGACTCGCTAGACTGTTCCTGACTCATAATAGCAAAACGACCAAATCGTGCAAAATTAAAAATATTAATAACAAGGAAGCGAATTTCTTATAGACAAAAGTGAGCCGGAACCTCTTAAAAGCGCACAAAACGTTCATATATCCATAGATGCGACCAATTGAGCAAATTGTCAGGGCCGGTTAGAATTGGAGTGATGACAATAAAGGCGGCCCGCAGGGTTTACGTTTTCTGGACACTTTTTGTTTTCGGGCTTTACGTCTATCTCGACGCAAAGGGGTGGATAGGCCGGAGCGCGCGAGAGAGAGAGAAGCGGTTGAGGCGGCAGGGGGCGCGGTTGCGCGAACGGCTGATAAGGCTCGGCCCGACATTTATCAAGATGGGGCAGATGCTTGCCACGCGCGCAGACCTGCTCCCGCTCGAATACATCGATGAGCTGGCCTCGCTTCAGGATAACGTCCCGCCTTACCCGAACCGGCAGGCTATGAAGCTCATACAGGACGAGCTTGGCCGCCCGGCAAGCGAGCTGTTTTCGGAGATGAGCGATGCTCCGATTGCATCGGCAAGCCTCGGCCAGGTCTATCGCGCGCGCCTGCTGACGGGCGAGGTTGTAGCCGTGAAGGTGCAGCGGCCATGTCTTGAGGCGCTTATTGCCAGAGACCTCGAC
>DASTET010000196.1:0-3877 GCA_035709445.1 Blastocatellia bacterium
GCATCGAGCTCTTAACCGGGGCGGCGCGCGACCCGTTGCTGCCGCCCCCTATTTAAAACCTATGATCACCGCGTTTTTACTATTGAGCGTAACGGCGGCCGCTTATTTCGACCTGCGCTCGCGGCGCATCCCTAACTGGCTGGTCGCGGCGACGATGGGCGGGGCATTGACCTGGCACGTGGTCGCGGGCGGGCTCTGGGGGCTGTGGATGAGCGCGGCGGGTTTGCTGGTGGGGACGGCCGTGTTGCTGCCTCTGTTTTTGCTGCGCGGCATGGGGGCGGGTGATGTGAAGCTGTTTGGCGCGGTCGGCGCAGCGGTCACCTACACTCACGTCTTCACGGTATTGATGATAGCGGCATTCATTGCCGGTATCATGGCTCTTTTTCGAGTGGTTCTTGCGCGGGCCCTTGTGGCGACGCTTGCGAATATGCTGGATTTGCTGGGGAGATTTGTAAAGGGCCGCTTCAGCCCGCATCCGGTAGCGAGCCTCGCTAACGAGCAAGCACTTGTGATACCATTCGGCGTCTCGGTGGCAGTTGCAACCTGGATATTTATTCTGCTGGGACTGCGATGAAGACCGGTCTCCCACTAAATCAAGAGCGCGGGGCAGCCCTTGTCGAGGCCGCCCTGACCATGCTTTTGTTTGTGATCTTCATCTTCGCTATCTTCGAAGGCGGGCGCTTTCTGAACATTCAGCAGACGCTCACCAACGCGGCGCGCGAAGGCGCACGCCTCTCGGTCGCGCCTCTGAGCGGGACCAGCACGCTCGCGACGACGACCGAAGTGACGAATCGCGTGCAGACTTTTCTCAACGCATCGGGGCTGAACGGCGCAGCCGCCACGATCAACGTTGTTCAAAATCACACGATCACCGGCGATCCGACGCATTATACTCTGGTGACGGTCACGGTCCCCTATCAGGTGATGACCATACCATTGTTTTCAAACCTTCAGGTCAATCTGAGGGGCCGGGCGATGATGCGAAATGAGACCAACCTGCAATAAGAGAATATCTGGTGACGGCCAGAAAGGCGGAGTGATAGTGGAGGTGGCCCTGCTCCTCCCGCTGCTTTCGATATTGCTGCTCGGGACAATCGATCTGGGCCTTGTGATCAGAGAGCATCAACTGCTTCAGAACGCCGCGCGCGAAGGGGCGCGCTTTTCGGCGTTGCCCAAGAATAAGATCGATCCGGTCACCAATCCACCGGCCACGCCGGAGGCGATAAGGGACCGCGTGATTAATTATCTCGCGCAGGAGAATATCACCATCTCCGCTGTAGCGTGCACGCAGCCCAACCCGCCAAGTAAAGTCTGGACTTGCGGCGACATCACGATTAGCCAGGAGCATCAGATATCCACAACGGTGGGCGGCACGACCTTCACCGATTTCGGGTCTGCCGTCACCGTCACCTATAACCGAGCATTTCTTATACCCGGAGGGCCGTACCTCCCGTTTAACAATGTGACCCTGACGGGGACCGCAGTCTTTCCCAATCTTTATGGGAACTGAATTGCCGCGACGCGAGACGCGCGGCAGGAGGTCTGACAGATGAACAGAAACCGAATGTTGATCCTAGCTTTTTTCGCTCTGGCCCTCAGCGCGCTGGTGTCCTACTTTGCGTACCGTATGCTCCAGAGTCGTCTCAACCCGACGGCTGAGGAGTCGGTTCAGATAGTCGTGGCGGCCGAGAAGCTCAACCTGGGCACGCGATTGACCGAACAGGTCCTGCGCGTGACAGAGTGGCCCAAATCGACGCCCCTTGAGGGGAGCTTCTCCAACCCGGCGGATATAGTAGGCCGAGGCGTCATCGTCCCGATGGGCCCGAATGAGCCTGTGCTCGAATCGAAGCTCGCTTCAAAGGAAGCGGGCGCCGGTTTGACCTCCGCCATTCCCGAAGGGATGAGGGCGGTCGCCGTCAAGGTCAACGACGTGATTGGCGTCGCCGGATTTGTGGTGCCCGGCACCCGCGTCGATGTGATCATCATCGGCAACCCCGGCCAGGGGGCGACCGAGGTATCAAAGATATTTCTGGAGAACGTACAGATCCTGGCCGCCGGTCAGAATGTCGAACAGGA
The DNA here is from genome assembly GCA_035709445.1 of Blastocatellia bacterium. Taxonomy (GTDB): domain Bacteria; phylum Acidobacteriota; class Blastocatellia; order UBA7656; family UBA7656; genus DASTET01. The sequence continues at coordinate 2,077 of DASTET010000196.1, forward strand.
CGTCAATGGAAAGCCTCAGAATGTTCAGGTCGTAACCATGCTGGTGACCCCGGAGGATGCGCAAAAGCTTGCGCTGGCACAGACGGACGGCCGGATACAGCTTGCGCTGCGCAACCCCATCGACCTGGCCGAAGTCAATCCCGCGGCGGTGCAGAAACCGGCTCTGTACGGGGGGCGATCGAGCAATGCCAGCCCGCCCCCGGCTGAAGCGCCACGCCCGAGGCCGACTGTCGTCAGATACGTCCCGAGAAGGCCCGCGCCGGCGCCCGCTCCCGCCGTGGTCACTCCCCCTCGTCCCCAGGTCTACCAGATTGAGATGATTCATCGCGACAAACGGGAGACCACGAGTTTTGAGAAAAGGCCCTAAACCAGAAATTAAGAGGTTGGTACACTCGATTATGCGAAAACCCTGATAATTCGGGCCTACTCTCAATGTGGAGTGTACCAAGCTTCTGCTTTCTGGTTTAGTTAGAGCGCCCGGCAAGCAGGACCGTTACATTAACAAGCAGGACCCTCTTTAAGGAAGAGACGGACGAATGTTGATTAAAAGAAAACCGGTTCCTCTCATTCTCTCCCTGCTCGTTGCTATTATTGCGACAGGTAACGCGCAAACCCAGCAGCCTTCCGAGGAGCGGCCGCGGACCCTGGCGCAGTTTTCTGCCACCCCCGGGATCCCTCAGGTGAGACTCCCTGCCGCCGAAGAGCCCGTGACGCTGCGCGTGCTCGTCGGAAGATCGCTTGTGGTGAACTCGCCCGAACCTCTCAAGCGCGTTTCCGTAAGCGACCCGACCATAGCTTCGGCGGTCGCTATCTCGCCCAACCAGATACTGATCAACGGGCTTGCGCCGGGCACGGTCAGCCTCCTCCTGTGGAACGAGCGCGACCAGCCAAAGGCGTTCGAGCTACAGGTAGAGCTGGACCTCGCCACATTGCGCGAGACAATAGCGCAGGTCTTTCCGAAAGAGAACATCCAGGTGAGCCAGTCGGGGTCGTCGGTCGTGCTCGCAGGAATCGTCTCCTCAAAAGAGGTCGCGGATCAGGCGGTCGCCCTTGCGCAAACAACTACCCTGGCCAAGAGCGTCGTAAGCCTCCTCAGATTGACGCAAGACCCTGGCGGAGAGGTGCTGCTTCAAGTCCGCTTCGCGGAAGTCGACCGTAGCGCGGTGCAGGAGTTCGGGGTGAACATATTCAGCACGGGCGGCTCCAACACGCCTGGTGCGATATCGACGGGTCAGTTCGGGCCGCCGGCCTTGAGCGGCAATGTGACCGGCAGGATCCCCGCTAGAATCGAGGGCACGCAGACTACATTTAATCTGACCGACCTTTTGAACATTTTCATCTTCCGCCCGGACCTTAACCTCGGCGTTACAATCCGCGCATTGGAGCAGCGGAGCATGCTCCAGATACTTGCCGAGCCGAACCTGCTTGCGATCAACGGGCGCGAGGCGAGCTTCCTCGCCGGGGGCGAGTTTCCTTTCCCGGTCGTACAGGGAGGGACGAACTTCACCGCCGTCACTATCCAGTTCAGGGAGTTCGGCGTGAGATTGAAATTTACCCCGACCATAATGCCTGACGGAAAGATCCGTCTGAAGGTCGCCCCCGAGGTCAGCGCGCTCGATTTCGCAAACGCCCTGACGATCTCAGGTTTCCTCGTCCCCGCAATATCGACGCGGCGTGCTGAAACCGAGATTGAATTGCGCGACGGGCAGAGCTTCGCAATTGCCGGGTTGATCGACAACCGGCTGACCGATGTCGCTAACAAGATACCTGTGCTCGGCGATGTACCCATACTCGGGAAGCT
>DASTET010000197.1:0-5224 GCA_035709445.1 Blastocatellia bacterium
CCTTGAGCTTGAAAACCGAGAAAAGATAGGGCGGTACAGGGCTTCGATTGCCGAGCTAAGAAAAAAGGCCCGCGTCGAGACCTTTCTCGCGGCCCCGGTCTCTGCTGCCATTAACATCGCGACCGATGGGCCTGCGCGCGGGCCGTCCGAGGCTCCTGTCACCATCATAGAGTTCTCCGACTTTCAGTGTCCTTATTGCAAGCAGGCGACAAAGACCGTTGAAGAAGTGATTCGGGCCTACGGCGACAGCGTGAGGGTTGTATTCAAGCACCTGCCTCTGCCGATGCACGCGGATGCATTCAAGGCGGCACAGGCCGCCGTGTGCGCAGATAGGCAGGGAAAGTTCTGGCAGTATCACGACCGGCTTTTTAACTCAAGCGACCTGAAGACAGATTCCTTGAAAAAGCATGGGGCCGAGCTTGGGCTGAATACGAGCGAGTTCGATTCCTGTCTGGAGTCTGACTCCAGCCGCGCGGTCGTCCTAAAGAACATGCAACAGGCGCGGCAGGCGGACATACAGGGCACCCCGACATTTCTCATCAACGGCAGGCTTCTCCGGGGGGCGCGATCAATCGACGACTTCCGAAAAGCGATAGACGAGTTGCTCAAGGACTCGAACGTCCCTCAGTCAAAGCAGCTTTGATTTGCAGTTTTGAATCGACGTGTCACAGCCGATATGGTTGCCGGTCGGCAGCGTCCGGGGAGCTACGGACAGTCACCTTAATGAGATTGAGGAGGTATAAGTATGAAAAGAGGCTGGAGAAGAGCATTTTGCGCAGTATGGATTCTGGCTGTGGCAGCCATGACTGCTATGGTTGGCGAGGCACAGGAGATCAGCCCCGAAGAGCGGCTTGTGAAGCTCACATATGCCAGGCTTATGCTTTATAACAAAGCGGCCAATATCAAGGTCTCTTCCGACAATAATATGCAGAGGCAGGCCGTCGATGACATCAGGTTTCAGATAAGCAACCTGCACACAGGACCCATCGAAGAGATTTACAATAAGCCTTACGGCAGCCTTGTGAGCAAGCCGGTTGGCGAGATAATCGAAGTGACCCCTATCACCATAAGCGTCAACAACGGTGTCGAGCGGGTCATGTACCGCGCGCGATGGGTGATGAGCCAGTATGCTTCGACGGAGGATTGGGAGAACACAACGGTCAAACAGGCTCTCGATACGGTCGGCAGCAATATGTCTGATGTCGGTAAATATGCATCATATGAAGTTACGGTTAGCCTTGCGGGTAAAGAACGTACGTACCTGGCGATGGTTCTATACCACGGTCCGCTGCAATCAACCAAGCAGCCAAGAGTCGAGTTTCTGGACAACATCGTTGATCAGACTGCCTTGACGCGTGCTTATTACGAGCAGCGCGACCCGGCCAGAATTATAGATCCTGTAACCCCGCCCGAACAGGCTGTCATTCGATTCGAATCGAGCGGGAGCGATCAGGCGAGTTTGAGCGAAGAGAACCTGGGCCAGGAAACAGGCGCTGATGATTTGCCGGCTGATAGCCTTTACAAACGGGTGGCTCCAAATCTGATTATTCCCGGCATGTTCTGTGACAGTCGTACAGGAATGTGCTGTGACTGGGTAACCATGGAATGCTGTTTCCCTTTTGATCCCGGAAATGCAATCTGCGATGAGTTGACCTGCGGATTTCCCGAATGCAGAGAGCCGGTTGACGGAGGTGGCGGCGGCGGCGAAGGCGAGCAGACGTGCGCGAGCAATATAGTAAGAGGCACGCCCAGGACGAAATACAGGTCCGACACGCAGGGACATGAGTTCCCAGGATTTGGTCACCACGACGTGGAGAGCAAGCTCAAAAGTCAGTGTGTGTATGAATCGAATTGTGATCTCACCTGCAGGGTCTTTGATGCCTATGTGAGACCGTCAGAGAATGGAATTCCCTCAAGCCTGTGTCACAAGTCCTCGACCTCTGTAAGTTACAATGACTCAACCGGGAATAACACGAGCATAAGCTGTTCAGCAACCGTGGGCGCTGCATTCAAGGCCTGTCTTTTCTGTCTGTGCACAGTCGAGATCTCCGTCGGGCCGCTGGGTGTTTCGAGTGACGGTTTCTGGACTTACGAACATACCCTGTCTCACACTTGTCCCGCTCCGACTCGTCAGTAGTCCGATTGGGAGACTGGATAATCGTCTATGCCAGTAGATTCTTCCCTAAAACGGCTGGCATAGACGATCAATAATAGACGTCAATCCTCTTGACATACTCTGACTGGCAAGGCTTAGTATCTCCTTTGATTATTCGAGTTCAAGTGGAGGAGATATGGGGCGAGCCGAATGAGACCTATCACCGAGCAGGCAAATCCGAGGACCAGAGACATCGACCGTCGCACAACTATTGAGATCGTCACGCTAATAAACCAGGAGGACCAGACGGTCGCGCAATCCGTATCACGCGTGCTTGATTCAGTGGCTGCCGCCGTAGATATCATAGTCGGGCGGATCAACTCAGGTGGACACCTCTATTATGTAGGCACAGGGACGAGCGGGCGACTGGGAGTGCTCGACGCTTCCGAGTGTCCTCCGACATTCGGCGTGTCGCCCGATCTGGTGCGCGGCATAATCGCAGGCGGGTATCCGGCCCTTCACAGCGCGGTAGAAGCTGCCGAGGACGACCCCGATCAGGCGGCGCGCGATCTACAAGAAGCCGGGGCGTCGGCGTCGGACGCAGTTGTCGGCATATCCGCAAGCGGCAACACTCCATACACGATGGGCGCAATAGAGTATGCTTGCCGGATCGGCGCCGCCTCGATAGCAGTCACGTGCAATCCGGATTCTCGAATGGCATCGATTGCCGATGTGAGCATCGCGCCCGTAGTCGGGCCGGAAGTGATCGCAGGCTCGTCTCGAATGAAAGCGGGAACTGCGCAGAAGATGGTGCTCAATATGCTCTCGACGGCGACGATGATTCGGCTGGGTCTGGTCTACGGCAATCTCATGTCAAACCTCAGGGCAAGCAATGAAAAGCTGCGCCGCCGCGCCTGCGCTATACTTGCCGAAGAGGTGGGTATAAGCGCCGAGCAGGCCGCGCAAGCTTTCGAGGCCGCCGGAAACGATCTACGGCTGGCGCTGCTTATGACTCGCGCAAGCCTGTCTCGCGCCGAAGCCGGTCGTCTGCTCCAGGCACACGGCGGCTCGGTGCGGCGGGCGCTCGACAGCCTGGGTTGATCAGATGGGCAGGACAGTCTTTTATAACGCAAACCTGGTATTAGAGCGCGGGATAGAGCGCGGCGGTCTGCTGATCGAGGGTGACCGCATCGCTCAGATCATTACGGGAAGCGTGCTTCCCGCAGGCTTGGGAGCCGACCGCCGGATCGATCTCGGTGAAGCATATCTCGCGCCGGGTATGATCGATATTCACATACACGGCTCGGCGGGAGTAGATGTACAGCAGGCCGATCATAACGAACTAGCCAGGCTTTCCGAGTTTCTCGCAGGCGAAGGGGTGACTGCTTACTTCGCCACCTTCGTCCCCGCGGATGAAAGAGAGTATCTTGACGCGATATCGGCGGTTGACTCCTGGATGAAAATTCAAGATAGAAACGGCCTTCCATCAGGCGCTCGCATTCTTGGCATTCACTTTGAAGGACCGTTCGTAAACGAGAATCGGTGCGGCGCGCTCAAGCGCAGACACTTCAGAATCTATGACGGCGACCCGCGCTCGGTCGATATCTTTTGTGGAGATTCGTCCGCGTCGCGCAGGCGGTTGATTACTCTCGCGCCTGAGCTGGATGGCGGAATAGACCTTGCCCGCGAGCTTCGCGGACGTGGGGTCCGGGTTTTTATAGGCCATTCGCAGGCTGATCCTGAAACGCTGGACCTTGCAGTCGAGGCTGGAGCGCGACACATCACCCACTTTCCGAACGCGCTCGATCCGCTCCATCATCGAAGACCGGGAGCGGTCGGTTGGGGACTCATTCGGAAGGACGTGTCGTTTGATTGCATAGCCGATTTTCAACACGTTCATCCTTTGATGCTTCGGCTGATTTATGAAATGAAGGGAGCCGATAGGGTCGCGCTCATAAGCGACGCAATACGGCCCGCGGGAATGGGCGATGGCGTCTTTACTGTCTGGGGAGAAGATATCTCCGTTCGCAACGGCAGAACCTCCCTGAGCGGAGGTGATGCTGCGGGCACGATCGCAGGCTCGGTGATAACCCTGCGCCAGGCGCTTAAGAATATGATCGATCTCGGCGTGCCCATCGCTGAAGCCGTTCGCATGAGTTCAATCGTCCCTGCTCGGGTAGCGGGTGTAGAGACAGAGCGAGGCTCAATCGCTCCTGGCAAGCAAGCGGACCTTGTCGCCTATGACGGAGAGTTCAATGTGCGCCTTGCCATACAAGACGGTCGCATTTCACTTGACGCGACGTGAAGGCTCTATTGCACAATGTTAAGGAGGCGGGCTGATTATTTCTTTCGGCCTGTGCTCGCAGAGGATGGGACGTGAAGATAGTTTTTAACATGCTCGGCAGCGTATTCGTTATGATTGGCGTTTTGGGGATGTTTCTGCCCTTGCTTCCGACGACGCCCTTCTTGCTGCTTGCCTCAGCCTGCTACCTCAGAGGGTCCGAGAAACTACACAGATGGTTGATGAATAATCGCTATCTCGGACCTTACATAAGGAACTTCCGCGAAAAGCGCGGGATGCCGCTCTCGGCCAAGATAGCAACGCTTATACTTTTCTGGGGATCGATCTCAATATCGATCTGGAGAATCGATATTCCGGCTTTGCAGCTGACTCTGGCTGTCGTCGGCGTCTTTGTCACACTGCTGATTTTACGAATAAAGACTCTGCGAGAAACCACGTCGAGCGATCCGAGCAAAGGATAGATCAATCCAGCGTGTCGAGCGCTTCCTGTATCTCACTTCTCGTCTTCTGGTCGGAAGCGCGACCTGCAACGTCGAGGCCGCGAGTGTATGCGGCGCGGGCCTCATCAACCTGCCCCGTCCGCGCAAGCAGACGTCCGAGGTGATAATAAGCAGCGACATAGTCAGGGTCGCGCGAAATGACCTCTTGAAGCTCCCTTATGGCTTCAATGTCACGTCTCTCTTTTTCAAGCTCAAGCGCCAGCGCATAGCGCGAGAATGAATCGTTCGGGTCCGTGGCAAGAAACTCTTCCAGCATCTCCCGGCGTGTCTTCATACGCCCCCATTTAACAGAAAAAAGTAACGAAGGCTTGAGCCGGGCGCCCGGCT
>DASTET010000198.1:0-11112 GCA_035709445.1 Blastocatellia bacterium
CTACTCGGCCATGCGGCTTGCCCGCACCTTCGAAGAGAGGCTCGCCTCGCTATACAGGCAGGGCCGTATATTCGGGGCGGTCTATTGCGGCGCGGGGCAGGAGGCTACCTCCGTAGGGACGGTGAGCCAGCTTGAGCCTGACGACCTGTTCTCCACGGTCGCGCGCAACCTGTCGGCCTATTTTTACAAGGGCGTTTTACCGAAGCACGTGATGGCCCGGTGGTTCGGCAAGGATCAGCCGCCCTCGCGCGGGCGCGACCTCGGATTGTTTCTGGCCGACATGGAGAACTACCGCGTAGCGCCTTACAACAACGGCTCTATGGCTTCGTGGATACCGACGGGCGCGGGCTACGCGCTCGCTTTCAAACTGCGCCGCCAGCCGAACATCTATCTCGCTTTTACGGGTGACGGCGCGACCAGCCCCGGCGATTTTTACGAAGGGATGAATCTCGCCGCGATTCACAAATTACCACTGGTCATCATCTGCGAGGTGAACCAGTTCGCCTATTCGACCCCGCCTCACTTGCAGATGCCCGTCGAGAACGTCGCCGACCGCGCGGCTGCCTTCAACATCTACGCCGAGACCGCATACGGCAACGATCTGTTTACCGTGATGGCGGCGGCTCGACGCGGGATAGATCACGCGAGGGCGGGCAACGGCCCGGCGCTCATAGAGTTCAAGACGTTCCGCCGTCGCGGCCACGGCGAGCACGACGACATGTCTTATGTCCCCGAGGAGCTGCGCGTGTTCTGGGAGAAGCGCGACCCTATCGCCATGTACCGTCGATGGCTGGTCGAGCGCGCCGGGATCGATGAAGGGAGCCTCGAAAGCATCGAGCGCGACGCCACTCGACGCGCCGAAGCGGCTGTCGAGTATGCCGAGTCGCTCCCTTATCCGAAACCTGAGACGGTCACTGAGAGAATATTCGCCCCTTCGCCTCACGACCCGAAGCCCGAAGACCGCCAGAAGAACTTCGAGCCTATAGAGAAGCCGGCCATCCCTGCCCTTACCGCCACACGCGAGCGAGGGACCGGGGAGCACTTCTAATCTGAGATTTGAGATCATTATGGCGCAGATAACATATCTTCAAGCGATAAGCGACGCGCTGCGCGGCGAGATGCGACTCGATCCGAACGTCTTCATACTCGGCGAGGACATAGGCGCGTTCGGCGGCGCGTTCAAGATCACCCAGGGGTTTCTCGAAGAGTTCGGCCCCGACCGCGTCATCGACACGCCCATCTCGGAGTCGGGTTTTGTGGGCGCGGCCTGCGCCGCCGCAACAGTGGGTTTCCGGCCCGTGGTCGAGTTTCAGTTTATCGATTTCATATCGTGCGCGTTCGACCAGATAGTCAATCACGCTGCGAAATGTTATTACCGGTGGGGCATACCCGTGCCCGTCGTCTTCCGAGGCCCGACAGGCGGAGCCATTCACGCCGGGCCTTATCATTCGCAGAACCCGGAAGCCTGGTTCGCTCACACGCCGGGGCTGAAAGTCGTGCTGCCCGCGACCGCCCGCGACGCGAAGGGGTTGCTTACGGCCGCAATCCGCGACAACAACCCTGTCATTTATCTTGAGAACAAGTTTCTCTATCGTCACTACCGCGAGGAGGTGCCCGACGGCGAATACGTAGTGCCTATCGGAGTGGCCGCGCTCAGGACTCGCGGGACCGATCTTTCGATAATCAGTTACGGCGGCGCGGTCCACCTGTGCGTCGAAGTCGCGCGAATGCTCGAAGGCGACGGCGCGTCGGCTGAGGTCGTCGACCTGCGCTCGCTTGTGCCGCTCGACCGCGCGACCGTGCTGGAGAGCGTTAAAAAGACGAGTCGCGCGCTCGTGGTTCACGAAGCGAATATAACCGCCGGATTCGGAGCGGAGATAGCCGCGCTCATAGCGCAGGAGGCGTTCGATTATCTCGATGCGCCGGTCACGCGCGTGGCCTCGCTCGACGTGCCCGTGCCCTTCAGCCCGCCGCTTGAAATGGCGATGCTGCCGTCGGTCGACAAGATTGCTTCGGCTGCAAGAGAGCTGCTCGCCTACTGACACGATATGGATTTCGATAAGATACGCGATCAGTTTCCCGCGCTCGAAGAGAAAGTCTTTCTTGACGCGGCCTGCGCAAGCCTCGCCCCGCGCGCGGCTGCCGTGGCGATTCAGGAATTCCTCGACGTGGCGCTCAAGTGCCCGTCGCGGTCTTCGACGCTTCACCATATCGCGATGGACGATATGCGCGCGGCGGCGCGCGCCGAGATCGCCCGCTTGATAAACGCCGACGAAGACGAGATAGCATTGCTCGAAAACACGACGCAGGGGCTTACGGTCGCGGCCGAGGCGCTCCCGCTTGAGCCGGGTGACCGCGTGCTGATCTCGGACCTGGAATTCATGCAGGTGGCGCTGCCCTGGTGTCAGAAGCAAAAAGAGACCGGCCTTGAGATAGACGTTGTGCCGCATCGGGGCGGAAGGGTTTCGATAGAGGACATAGCCGAGCGCATCGGCGGGCGGACAAGGGTGCTCGCCATAAGCTCAGTCCAGTGGAGCAACGGGTTTCGCTCGGACCTCGGCGCGCTCGGCGCGCTATGCCGCGACCGCCGCGTGTGGATGGTCGTCGACGCGATCCAACAGCTCGGGGCCATACCGATAGATGTAAAGCAGACGCCGGTCGATATGCTTGCGTGCGGCGGGCACAAATGGCTCAATGCGCCGTTCGGCGTGGGGTTTCTCTACATAAGGCGCGGCCTGACGCCCGAGCTTCGAAAGGGTGTGGCGGGCTATCTCAGCCTTGAGACGCCCGAAGGCGGCTGGGGCAATTATTTCCAGACGCCGACGATTGCGCCGGTGCGGGATTATCGTTTCGTAGAGGGAGCGCGCCGGTACGAGACGGGCGGCACATCGAATTATCCGGGCGCGGTCGGGCTCGCCGCCTCGGTGAAGCTGATAAACGAGCTTGGCGTGTCGCGCATCCGTGATCGTATATATGATCTGACCGACTACTTGATCGCGGGGCTTCAAACTATGGGAGTCGACGTGGTCACGCCTGTTGAGCGCGATAACAGATCGGGGATAGTGACCTTCAGCGTGGGAGAAGTGAAAGAGAACCTCGCATTGATGGAGCGATTGCTCGACCGGCGGGTTCTCGTATCGGTGCGATACACGTCGCACATCGGCGGCGTGAGGGTATCGTGCCACTTCTACAATTCATTCGAAGATCTCGACAGGCTGCTCGATATAGTCGAGGGTTGGAAGAAAGCTTGATTCTTTCGGTGGCTGAAAAAGGCAGTGCTCAGCTACGTGAGAACAATTTCAACCACAGAGGAACATAGAGTATTGATTATTCGTTTGTGATCCTGCGGTATCCTCTGTGGTGAATCAGCAGGTACTCTCAGAGTTACTTTTTCATTATTACCATTTTTTCGAGGAGGGATTGAATGATGAGATTACGGACGCAAGCTCTGATGACGCGCTTTCTTGCGCTCATACTGATACTGGGCTCTTTTTCGCAGGCCGCAGCCCAGTCGCCAAAGACTGCCGACAAAGATATCGCCGCAGCCATCGATGAGCTGCTGATGAAGACCTTCAAGCCGGACGAGCCGGGGGCGGCTGTGATCGTGGTCAAAGACGGAAAGGAAGTGCTCAGAAAAGGGTATGGCATGGCGGATATGGAGCTTGGCGTTCGGATCGAGCCCGACATGATCTTTCGACTCGGGTCGATCACAAAACAGTTCACCGCCGTGGCGATTCTGATGCTTGCCGGGCAGGGCAAGCTTTCCCTGTCGGATGAGATCACGAAATACCTTCCCGATTACCCGACGCGAGACCACAAGATAACGATAGAGCACCTGTTGACGCACACATCAGGAATCAAGAGCTATACGTCGATACCGGAGTGGCGGCCTATGTGGAGAAAAGACGTCACGCTAAAGGAGATCATAGACCTTTTCAAAGACAAGCCCATGGATTTTGCGCCGGGCGAGCAGTGGAGATACAACAACTCCGGCTACGTCCTGCTGGGCGCGATCATAGAGAAGGTCTCGGGGCAGAGCTATAAGGATTTCATCGAGAAGAATATATTCGCCCCACTCGGAATGAAGCGTTCGTTTTATGACGACACGCAGCGCATCGTCCCGCGCCGCGTCTCCGGCTATGCAAAGAACAAGGACGAGTTTGTGAACGCTGAGTACCTGAGCATGAGCTGGCCTTATGCGGCGGGCTCGCTGATGTCGACGGTCGACGACCTTGCGATATGGGACGCCGCGCTTTACACAGAGAAGCTGGTCAAACAGGAATCGCTCAAGCGGGCCTGGACGCCTTACACGCTCAGCGACGGCAAGCCGACGAAATACGGTTACGGGTGGGGCATCTCATCTATCGACGGGCACCGGGTCATTTCGCACGGCGGCGGAATACACGGGTTCAGCACGGACGGCCTGCGGCTGCCGGACGACCGCGTTTACGTGGCCATTCTGACGAACAGGCAGTTGAGTCTGGGCAACCTCGGTCAGAAGGTAGCCGCGATTGCAATCGGTGCCAGCCTCGACGAACCGGCGGCAAAAAAGTGATCAGCTCATCGCCCACATAAAGATCGCTATTGCGATGATGGCGACGACGAGCGCGACTATCAGGATGATCCAGATATACTTGTTAGAAGGGGCTGCGGCGCTCGGTTGCGCAGCGTTACTCATGCTGTTTGGAAACGGCGGAGGCGCTGCCGTGTAGGCGGGCGGCGGCGGCGGGGCCACGGCCCTCACGTGCGCGGCGCGTTCAAGCTCTGCGGCGAAATCGAGAGCGGATAAGTAGCGATCGGATGGATTGCGGGCGAGGGCTTTCATAATCGCTGGCTCGACACCCGGCGGAACATGGATGTCCGGGTTGACGTGGCTGAACGGCATCGGCTCATTAAGCAGGCGGTTGAGCATCTGCTTTTGGGGAGAGTTCCCGACGAAAGGCAACGCGCCTGTGAGCATTTGATAGACCACCACGCCGAGGCTGTAGAGGTCCGACGGCGGGCCTACCGGCTGGCCCTGTAACTGTTCCGGCGAGATGTACTGCGGCGTGCCGACCATGAAACCGGTCCGCGTAAGCTTTTGAACCTCCGCGTCGAGCAGCGTCTGCTTTGCCACGCCGAAATCGAGCACTTTGAGCCGCTCCGATCCGTCCGGCTGCGTGCATATTATAACGTTATCAGGCTTGAAATCGCGGTGAACGATGCTCAGGCGATGCCCCGCGTCGAGCGCCGCAGCCGCCTGCCGAGTGTAGTCGACCACGCGGTCCAGCTGGAGCGGCGCGCGATCTTTGATGATCCTGGAAAGCAACGGCCCGTCGAGATATTCCATAGCTATATAGACTATGCCGTCCTCGGTCCTGCCGGAATCAAAAGTCTCGACCGCGTTCGGATGTTTTATATGGCTTCCCGTCTTCGCTTCGCGCTCGAACCTGGCGACGAATTCAGGGTTCTCCACGAGCTCGAACGAGAGTACCTTGACCGCGGCGAGCCGCTTCGCCTCCATGTCTTCGGCCTTGAAGACCGAGCCCATGCCGCCGGAGCCGAGTTTTTCGAGCAGGCGGTATCGCCCGGCGATGACGCCCCCTATCAATTGATCGGGGTGCATGGGGCGCCCGGCAGATTTCTGTGGGGCGACAGCCTGGCTTGCGTTAGCCTGCCCCGCAGAGGTGACGGCGGGTGAGGGCCTGCTTGCGGGGTTTTTCGCCGGGACAGGAGCTTTACAGGTGGGGCAGACCGTCATGCCTGCGCTCAATGCTTTGCCGCAACGTACACAGAACATATGAAAATCTCCTGATGCTGAATAGGACGATCAGATAATATAACCTGTCGTGAAAAACGTCTAGCGCGCCTCGAACAAGATTCATTTTTTATTATTCAGCTCTGGCTCTGAACGGGAGATTCTAAGCAATCAAGGTCGAAAGACCGCAGAGGAAGGATATACCTTTGCGACCCTGCGGCGTCCTCTGCGGTTAAGACTGACTGTCTCGTTTGAGAATTGAATGGCTTGCCTGATGGTATTATTCGGGAGGGCAATTCTGAGATAATCGCTATGCAATAACGTCTCTCCGATGGGAAAGAGTTTCCCTGTTTTAAGCAGAGAGCGGGCCGGATTCTGATTTAAACCGCTACCGATAAAGGTCGGGGGCGGGGCCGGGAAACTGGCATAATCATTGCTAAACCTGTAATTGATAATTCCTCACCAGGCGATTGAAGAACGGGTTTGTGGGGACGCAAGGATTCCCGCAGACGCCGACAAAAAGCCGACCAGAAGCCGTTGCAACAGGAGAATGATGGGACAACTAGGGGACGTTTCCTCGCTGGCAAGCAATCGAATACACAGGCAATCAACCGCCAAGGCTCCTGTTGAAGAAGGAGGCGCAGCGCCCGGGCAGACCATCAGGGTCGGGGATGCCGTGGCGCTCATCGTGGGAATAGTTGTCGGAGCAGGCATATTCAGGACGCCTTCTCTCGTAGCCGGGAACGCAGGAAGCGAGACCGCCATGATGCTGGCCTGGCTTCTGGGCGGTGTCGTATCGCTCGCGGGGGCTATGTGCTACGCGGAGCTTGCCACCACATATCCCAACGCGGGAGGCGATTACCATTTTCTTACGCGCGCTTTCGGAAAGAATATAGCTTTTCTTTTCGCCTGGGCGCGGCTGACCGTGATCCCCACAGGATCGGTCGCGCTGATGGCTTTCATCTTTGGCGATTACGCATCTCAGCTATTCCGATTCGAAGCCTACTCGGCCTCGATCTATGCCGCGCTCGTAGTCGTCGCGCTCACGGTCCTGAACATACTCGGCATACATCAGAGCAAGCGGGCGCAGAACCTTCTGACGGCCGCAGAAGTGATGGGCGTGCTGATGGTGATTGTCGCCGGTCTGGCGCTCGCAGGCTCCGGGAGCCAGCCGCAGCAAGTCGACGTAAGCGATCAGTCCGCGACTCTCCCCTCGCATGCCGCATGGGGGATGATGATGATCTTTATCCTGCTCACCTATGGCGGGTGGAACGATGCAGGGTACATATCGGCTGAGATAAGAGGGCCGCGCCGCAATATGGCCCGCGCGCTGCTGCTGAGCATATGCGTCATCACGGCGCTCTATCTTTTAATCAACTTTGCATACGTAAAGGGGCTTGGGCTGCAGGGGATGGCCGGGTCCGAAGCGGTCGCTTCGGACCTGATGCAGATGGTCGCGGGAGAGCGCGGCGCGCGGTTGATAAGCCTGCTGATAGCCGTTTCGGCGCTCACCTCTGCGAATGCAACGATACTGATGGGAGCGCGCAGCAATTACGCGCTCGGTCGGGACTTTTCGATCTTCTCTGCGCTGGGGCGATGGAACCCGAGGGCAGGCGCTCCCATAATTGCGCTGATCGTGCAGGGGGCGATAACGCTCGCGCTCGTCCTTATCGGAACGCTCACGAGAAAGGGATTCGAGACGATGGTCGAGTATACGGCCCCCGTCTTCTGGTTCTTTTTTCTGCTGACGGGCATCTCGCTTTTCATCCTCCGCACGCGCGAGCCCGAAGCCCCGAGGCCGTTTCGAGTCCCGCTATACCCGCTCACCCCCATACTCTTCTGCGCGACGAGCGCTTACCTGCTCTATTCGAGCCTCGCCTATACGGGGCTCGGCGCGCTCATCGGCGTAGCGGTGCTGGCCGCAGGCGCGGTAGTGCTGTGGGCCGATCACAGGTTTCGACATTGAAGCGAGAGTGGACGCATCGGAAGGAGAAGTTAGCCATGTTATTTCGGAAAGCTGTTTACCTCCTGATGTCAGGACTTATGCTTTTTGCCGCGTGCGCTTATGACACCGCACAAACCAACCCTAAGCCATCAGTCGCAGCCCCTACTTCCACGGCGCAGACCGCGCAGGAAGAGGCCAGGCCGCAACGCACGCCCGATGTTCCCTATGTGCCCACCCCGCATGAGGTGGTGGCAGAGATGTTAAAGATGGCGAATGTAACAAAGGACGACGTTGTCTATGATCTCGGCTGCGGCGACGGGCGTATAGTCATCGCCGCCGCGAAAGAATACGGAGCGCGCGGGGTAGGCATAGATATAAATCCTGAGCGTATAAAGGAAGCTCGCGAGAATGCCAGTAAGGCTGGCGTCACCGACCGCGTGACTTTCGCCACGCAGGACCTCTTTGAGACGGACCTGAGCAACGCCACGGTGGTCACCCTCTACCTGCTCCCCGCCGTCAATCTGAAGCTGCGGCCAAAGCTGTTCGAGGAGCTGAGGCCCGGCGCGCGAGTCGTCTCGCACAGCTTCGACATGGGCGATTGGAAGCCGGATCAGACCGCAACTGTCGACGGGCGAAAGATCTACTACTGGGTCATGCCGCAGAGTAAACCGAAGCCGACCGCGACACGATGACAACACCCGTGCAATGAAGTAACGCGCAAAGAGCAATAACCGCAGATGAACGCAGGGGTACGCAGAGGGGTGAACGATCCTTCTGCGTACCTCTGACCTGCCACTTGCTTCCGGCCAGGAATTGTTGAATCATATATCCCGCGCAAGGGGTAACGATCTCGTCCTCACAGGGCGGGAGGATTCTCCTCATGCGCGTCTTACTCTTTCGTCTCGCCCAGGGTTTTCAATCGAGCTATCACATCAACGGGAGGTTCAGATGCACAGGGCCGCGATCATAGCAGCATTACTTTGCCTCTCTCTTCCGAGCCTGCACGCGCAGCAAGCGGATGGGAGCGAACTGATAAGACACATTAGAGAAGCAGACCGGGCGTACCGGCAGAAGGACTACGCCGCTTACCTTGAGAACCTGGAGAAGGCCAGTCGCGTCGCGCCCGGCCATCCTTCGTTAAAGTTTGGGCTTGCGCGCGCCAATGCGCTGCTAGGGAGAAAGAGAGAGGCGCTCGACTGGCTCGATAAGCTGGCGGAGACGGGCATCTTCTTCGACATAGCCCGGCACGATGATTTGAAATCTCTCAGGGGCGAAGAAGAGTTCGCCTCGCTCGTAAAGAGGTTCGACAAGACGAAAACGCCTGCGGGCAATAGCTCGGTCGCCTTCGCTTTGCCCGAAAAAGACCTGATCCCGGAAAGCGTCGCTTATGATCCGGTGAAGGATGCCTTTTATGTCGGCAGCATCTACAAACGCAAGATAGTCGTCAGGGACAAGAGCGGCGCGACAAGCGATTTTACAACGACGGCCCGCGACGGGTTAGGGGGCGTGCTCGGAATAAAGATAGACCCGAAACGGAGGCTGCTCTGGGCAAATGCCTGCAACCTCGGCGCCGATATGCCTATGATAGGGCCTGACGAGGCCACCGTCGGCCAGACGGCTGTTTTCAAATATGACCTCGATAGCGGGAGATTGATCAAGAAGTACGCGGCGGGAAGCAAGACCGAGCCTCATTGCTTCAACGACCTCGTCATCAATTCCGAGGGCGATGTCTTTATAACGGTCGGCCCGCCCGTCGCAGCCGTCTTTATGATAGACCATCGCAAGGACGAGCTTGAGACGTTTTATAGGTCGGAGAACCTGTTTCCTAACGGGCTGGCACTCTCCGAAGACGATAAGACACTGTTTGTGACCAACCACATCGTGGGCGTGATGTCGATAGATGTAAAGACGCGGCGGGCTTTTATTCTTCCCTCGCCCGACAACATAACGCTGATCGGCATAGACGGGCTGTATGTGTATAAAAACAGCCTGGTCGCCGTACAGAACGGGCTGAGCCTCCCGCGCATAATGCAGTACTTTTTGAGTAAGGAGATGGACAGGGTCACGGGCGGGCGTGTTCTTGAGATCAACAACCCGCGCTTCGATATCCCGACGACCGGCGTCGTCGTGGGAGACGAGTTTTATTATGTGGCCAACAGCCAGCTTCGCGCCTTCAACCCGGACGGGACTATCTTTCCGAGCGAAAGACTGCGCGAGCCTGTCATATTGAAGACGAAGCTGAATTAAATTGATTGGACAGGATTAACAGGATTGACAGAAAAGAGATAAGCACAAGATACCGATTCGACTCGATCCCCCTGTCAATCCTGTTAATCCTGTCCAATCCTCGCGCTAGATATCTCCGTTGCTCCCTTTTGGCTCGCGATACCATCTTCGACCGGAAATATACTCTTTATTAATCGGCCTGAGTCGAGCGAGCGAACGCTCAGGATCGATGTGGGCGGATGCGACGAGTATCGTGTCTATTGCGGCAATGGGAGCGGAGTAGGCATGGAAAAACGATGTGCCGCCGGCATTGACGACCAGATGAGCGTCGCTGTAGCGCGCTATCGGAGTCGTATGGCTGTCGGTGATTCCGAAGGTTGGCACGCCCTGCCTTTTTGCCTGGAGCACCGCTTCGACCGTGTCTCTTAGACACTGCCCGAAGCTTATACCTATGAGAACATCCTTCGCGCCCAGGGCCTCGACTTTGTACTGTAGGTTCCCCGTTCCGCCCATCGGGGCGTCCGCATCAAACCCAAGTGAGGAGAGTCCGTAGGCAAAGTAATAGGCCAGCGAGGCGGCAAAGTCTACTCCGACGACGAGCGCCCGCCGCGACCGGTGAATCTGCTTTGCCAGGTCCATCACGCACTTTCTATCGAGCTCCGTCTTGAGCGTATTTATATTGTCGAGCGCCTTGTCGAGACTGTGGTCTATATGATCGGTTATGCTGCGCTTCTCGCGCGTGGCCGCCTTGAGCACCGTGTAGGGAGTGAGGCGCGATACAAAGTGCTGTCTGAGGTCTGCGGCGAATTCGGCAAAAGTCTCATAGCCGAGCACCTGGGTCGTTCGCACTATTGTGGCAGCGTCGACGTGGTAACGTTTAGCCAGCTCGCGAGAAGAGAGGAAGCAGGTCTCATCGGATGAATCGAGAATGGCCCGAAGCAGTTGCCTGCGCCGAGGATTCAACCGCGCTTGCGCCAGAGCAAAACGGGATTCGAGCGCGGTCGCCGGCATCTTCTGTCCCCTTCTACCCGAGTTATTAGCCCTTCTCTTTCGCGCCTTGGTCCTGATCATACGAGTCCATCTTCAGCTTAATTGCCAAGCAAGATAGCAGATTGAGGGTCAATAGACAAGAAACAAGGTGCAACAGTTGTAGAGATATTGACATTGTTGCAACACTTGTAGTATGGTCGTCGCCATCTGGCGG
>DASTET010000199.1:0-4725 GCA_035709445.1 Blastocatellia bacterium
CGCCCGCTCTGGGGCGTCGGCAGCTATACGGCCTTCCTGCACGACGGCAGCGCGAGCACTATAGAGGAAGCGATACTCAGGCATGGCGGCGAAGCGGAAGATGCGAGAAACAGATTCGCAAAACTGCCCGCGCGAAAGCAGAGTGATCTGATCAAGTTTCTCAGGAGCCTCATACTGTTCAGCGTCGAAGATGTGCTGACGGCTAAAATAGCGATAACGAGGGGAGACCTGCCTTAGCAACCCTTTCGCATTGGCGCTCGGTCTTCACAACGGCAATAAAGATTCTTCAAGAATAGATTCGGAGGTGGTGCGATGAAAAAGTACTGGATCGGTCTGTTTACGGGCTTTTTTCTCGGAGCGGCGGCCCTGGCTCTGACCTGGGTATGGTCGGCCACTACATTATCATCCACGACTGAGGCCGCTTCGGTCAGCCCGGCTGCAACCGGCCCGAAGCGCATTCTGGTCCCGTTTATGCACATGCGAAGTTTCGGAGGCGGGGCGGGACACGGATCGAAGTCGAGCGAGAGCACTCTTGGCGCGGGGACCGAGATCGAGTTATGGAATATCGACGAGAAAGAGCCGCTTACGATAACCGAGATTTACTTTACGGCCCCGGACGGGAATACGGTCCTCGAAGGTTCGAAGTATGGCCTGCCGCTGCCGCTTGAGCTCAAGCCGAAAACGCATTATCACTTCAGTTCTTTTTATGAGCATGTCAAGCTGCCTGTCCCGACATTGACCGAAGGGCGAAAGAATTTTATTCACGGCTACCTGGCCGATGTCCGCTGGAAGGGGCCTGCGCCGCGGGTGCGCGGATGGGACAAGGGTGTGAAAAACGGCGAATACTTCCTTGTGACACCCGTGACGGTCTTCGAAGAGTGATCAGAAGCCGAAGGCGCAGCCATCCTTGCGCGGGTCGGAGCCTCCGTATAATGTCTCGTCGGAGATAAGTATGACCTGACCTCCGCCGAACCCCTCTTCGGTCTGCTCGCTTTTTATGCGGTGGCCACAGGCTATCAGTTGTGAGCGGGAAGCGTCAGCGATGCCCTCTTCCAGGGCCAGAGAGCCGTCATCGAGAATTCGAAATCTCGGCGAATCGAGCGCTGCCTGCGGGTCCATACCGAAGTCAATGAGGTTGCATATTACCTGCAAGTGCCCCTGCGCCTGCATCGAGCCGCCGACTACTCCAAGCACGGCGCAGGGTCTGTTGTCGCGCAGGAGCATCGCAGGGATGATGGTGTGAAATGGCCGCTTTCCGGGCGCGAGCCGGTTGGGGTGCCCCTCTTCCAGGCTGAAACACGCGCCACGGTTCTGAAGCACGAGGCCCGTGCCGGGCACCGTTATCCCCGAACCGAATGCTTTATAAATGCTGCTTATCATCGAGACTGCGTTGCGCTGCTCGTCCACCACGGCTACATAGACGGTATCGCTGTGGTCGCGTTCGTTTATTGATCCATTGCCTGCTTGAACAGACCGCCCGATCTGCTGCCTGAGAGCTTCGGCGCGAGGCTTTGATAAGAGATCGCCGGTCTGTATGGCTTCGCGAGGATCGGCTACATGGTTTCTAGCATCTGTCAAAGCTACCCTCATCGCTTCGATCAGCGAGTGAAGATACTCAGGCGAGTTATGTTCCATCTCGGAAAGCTTCCAGCCTTCTACGATATTCAGCGCGATCAAGACGGCTATGCCTTGAGTATTGGGCGGCATCTCCACGACTTCATAACCGTTGTAAGGCGAGACGACCGGCTCGACCCAATCGGAGCGGTGAGATGAGAGGTCTTCGAGATCGAGCGGCCCGCCGAGCGCTCGCACCGCAGCGACTATCGCCTCCGCGATCGTGCCCTTGTAGAAAACAGCGGCCCCTTCTTCAGAGATCGAACGCAGCGTCCTTGCGAGGTCGGGGTTGTAGAAGATTTCGCCCGGTCGCGGCGCTCTGCCCTCAGGCAGGTAGACTCGCCGAGACTCGGCGTTTCGAGCAAGCTTCGCTTCGCTTCGCTTCCACGTCCGCGCGATGACTTCCGTGACCGGAAACCCATTCTCCGCATAGAAGAGCGCATCGGCCAGCGCCTCTTTCAGGTTTATCGTGCCGCAGATCGCAAGAGACTGAGCGAGCGCGTCCAGAGCGCCGGGAGTTGTGACGCTGTGCGGCCCTTCAAGCGGGTCGGCATCGAAGCCAGAGCCGAGCAGTGCATCTGCTGAGGCTGAGATCGGGGCGCGACCGCTCCCGTTTATGGACATCAGACGGTCTTCGCGGGCGTTGTAGATGATTGCGAAGCAGTCGCCTCCGAGACCCGTCGACATTGGCTCGACTACGCCGAGCGCGGCAGTCGCCGTCACGGCGGCATCGATAGCGTTTCCTCCCGCGCGGAGAATCCTGACGGCGGCTTCGACGGCGAGCGGGTGGCTCGAGGCCGCCATCGCACGCCTGCTCATGATGGCTGAGCGTCGAGATGAAAAATGGTGCTCGCTGAACCTCACTGCCTTCCCCTGATGAATGGATTTACCGTCTGCACTATACATGATTCCCCGCATATTCGATAGATCACTGCGTGTTCATCTGTCATCTGTAAACGGTATCCATTTGACTTGATCTGAGGTTGGTGCTATCATCCTGACCGATTAGTCAGTCATTTTATTCGAGAGTCATTATAAATACCTAATTCTTGATTGCGCGCGTCTTTAAGGGGCTTGCCCTGTCTTCTCGATTGAGCGCTTTATGGTTTCAGGCTGTATCGAGACTCTAAAGGCAGAACGCTGGCGCGGCTCACACAATTGAGGATCATACCGGTGGAAAAAGAGGAGTTGGAGACCATTGCCGCACAGACCGAACGCGAGATCACGTTTCAGTCAGAGGACGGCTGGACTATTTATGGCACTCTGGCGATACCAGGCAATCTGGCTGAAGATGAAAGAGTGCCTGCCGTATTATTGCTTCATTCTTCCGGACACGACCAGGAGACCTTCAACAAGCACTATACAATCCCCGGTCTATCGCAGACCTTTACAACAAAGCGTATAGCATCGCTAAGAATAGACTGGCGCGGTCGCGGCAAGAGCATAGGGGATCTGGAATTTCATTCTTTCACCCGGCCGCAACGTGAAAAGATCTATCTCGATGTAAAAGCGGCGATCGACTTTCTCGCGTCTCAAAGGAGCATAGACGCAAAGCGTATCGCCGTGCTCGCCGAAGAGATCAGCGCCGACGCAGCAGTCTTAGGAGCGATGGACGACCCGCGAGTGCGGCTGTTTGTGTTCCTCTCGGGCCGGATCAGTGATAAAGCGAAGGACTACCTTGCCAGTCAGCCCGTGCCGGTCCTATCCCTGGTCAGCAGCGATGACCGGCCGGCTTTCAGGGACTCGTCTCATGTGTACAGCCGCTCTCCGAGCCCAGAGAGCGACATTCTGGTCTTCTCCAATAACAGCATAGGCACCACCATGTTTTATCTGCATCGCCATCGCTTCCCTCGTGAAAAACCGATTGACGAATGGTTAGCTGATTGGGCGAGCGGCTATTTGAGCAGGCTCGGTTTGAGCAGCGAGGTCTCTTTCTTAACAGAAGATGGCTGGACGATTCATGCGGATATGACTGTGCCGCAGAATAGCGGGCAGAAAGCGCCAGGAGTAGTCTTACTCCACACTGCTCTGAGCGATCGTTATGTGTATCACGATCTGGTTAGTGCCCTTGCCAGAAATGGAATGGCTGTCCTCAACATCGATTGGCGCGGACGCGGAAAGAGCCGGGGCAAGGGCCGGTACTCGGAGTTAAAGCAAGAGGAGCGCGAACGAGGATACCTTGATGCCAAAGGCGGCATCAACTTTTTGGCATCGCAGCCCGGTATTGACCCGACCAGAATAGCTGTGCTCGGGACCGACCGTGGCGCGCTTCATGCCGTAAACGTAGCTATAAATGATCCCCGGGTCAGGGCGCTCGTGATATTAACTGTGATCTTCACACAGAAGGAGAAGGTATCTCTCGCTAAACTGGATATACCGATCCTGTATGTTGCCTGCCGGGGAATAGAAGACGTCCTTAGAGATTTGACAGAGGCCTATCACCTCTCAAAGAACAGAGGCAGCCGCCTGGCTACCTTCCCAGGCAGTGCTCTCGGCTATAAGCTGCTTGAAGCCAACCGCAGCGTAGAACCTATGATCGCCAATTGGCTGAAGAGTCGCCTCAGCCAGCACTGAAAGGAGAGACCACAATGGCGGGAAAAGATTCTTCCGAGAAGAAGCAGGATAAACCGGCTGGATTCTACTTGAAGCCCAACTCCATACAGAAAGAAGTATCATTCGAGACAGAGGACGGCTGGACGATCCACGGCACATACACCGTCCCCCTCACATACGAGCAAGGAGAGAGGCTGCCTGCGGCTCTCTTGCTCCATGCCTCTATGCACTCACAGACCGTGTGGGCAGCTTATCCCGGTTGGGCGAAAATCCAGGAATCTATCCCTACACTGCGAATCGATTGGCGCGGGCGCGGCAAGAGCGAGGGGGGAACCCCGTTCCTGAATTTCTCACGGTCGCAGCGGGAAAAGCTGGCTTTAGATGTGAGTGCGGCGCTGGACTTTCTGTGCGCGCAGGAACAGGTTGATGCGGCCCGTATAGGGGTCGCTGCCGAAGAGTTCGGCGCAGGCCCCGCCATAAAGGGGGCAATGGAGGATCCGCGAGTGCGGGCCTTCGTGTTGCTGTCTGGTCTTCTGGATCAGCAGGCTCTCGACCTTC
>DASTET010000200.1:0-2415 GCA_035709445.1 Blastocatellia bacterium
CTCTTCGGCAAGCGCGCGCGCCCGTCGAGCGTTGGCCCCGACGGCGGGGTAGGCGAGCAGGACGTCGGTTGCGCCCGCCTCGCACGCCGCCACAAGCTCAAGCGTCGTGGAGCACTTGAAGTTCTTCACGCCGCGCTCGACCATTCGCCTCATAACAGAGCCGAGCTTGGAAGTCTTCACGTGAGGCCGCCAGCGTTCGGCGTCGCCTCCGAGAAGGCCGAGCGTTACTGCTATGTTGGAGTCGACGAACTCCGGGTAAATGGCGAGCGCGGGGGTCAATACTTTTTCGGCTTCCGCTATGCGATATTCGTCAAGCGATAGCTCCGGAAGCGGTGGAGGCGCTGTCGTTGCGGTTTTCATAATTAGACCCTGAGACACGGATTTACCGCAGAGGAACGCAGAGGCAATTTCACCTCTGCGTTCCTCTGCGTCTTCTGCGGTGAGATCCTATTCTAATTTACGGCGCTTCGTTTTCCAAAGCCGGCGACAAGGGGCGACGGCCTTGCTGCATCAGTTTATTGCAGGTTCTTGACATTGCGCAACACCTGATGCAACATTGCGGGGCGGATTGCCGTAGAGTAAGGCGTGAGACGATAATATGCGGCGGCAATGATTTATATCGAAGCAAGTTCCAATTAAAAGGAGATGTTCGAGATGAGAATACTAAAGAGAGGCCCTTTCATCTTTCTTCTGCTCGTCGTGATGATGAGCGCGCAGTTTGCGCGGGCGCAGGAAGCGGCGCTTCAGGGCTTTGACGATTACGTCAACAAAGCGATGCGCGATTGGGAAGTACCGGGGCTTGCGATCGCCATAGTCAAGGACGACAAAGTGCTGCTGGCCAGGGGGTACGGCGTGCGAAAGCACGGCGAGGCGACCCCTGTAGATGAGAAAACGCTGTTTGCCATCGGCTCGTCGTCAAAAGCCTTCACCGCAGCGGCCCTGGCCATGCTCGTCGATCAAAACAAGGTCAAGTGGGACGACCCGGCGATAAATCACCTCCCCGGATTTCAGCTATTCGACCCCTATGCCACGCGCGAGCTTACGATCAAGGACCTGCTCAGCCATCGCAGCGGTCTCGAGCGCGGCGATCTCATGTGGTATGGCAGCTCGTTCAGCCGCGACGAGATACTACAGCGGGTCCGGCATCTGAAACCGAGCTGGAGCTTTCGCAGCCGGTTCGGTTACCAGAACATAATGTACCTTGCCGCCGGGCAGACGGTCGCAAAAGTGACGGGCAAGACCTGGGATGATTTCATCCGCGAGCGTATCTTCAACCCGCTCGGCATGGCATCGAGCAGCACGACGATCACGGCCTTCAATCCCACAAGCAACGTCGCCACGCCGCATGCGAAGATCGAAAACAAGGTCCGTCCCATCGCCTGGCGCAACATCGATAACATAGCGCCGGCTGGCTCTATCAACTCTAACGTCGTCGATATGGCGCAGTGGGTGCGGCTCCATCTCAATCAGGGCAAGATCAAGGGCGAGCAGTTGATAAGCTCCGGCTCGATAAAAGAGATGCACATGCCTCAGACCATCATCCGGCTCGAAGGCATTCAGGAGAAGCTCAACCCTGAGACCCATTTCATGACTTACGGGCTCGGCTGGTTTCTACAGGATTATCGCGGGCGGAAAGTGGTCCAGCACGGCGGCAACATAGACGGCATGACCGCGCTCGTTGCAATGATGCCCGAAGAAGGGCTCGGCCTGGTCATACTGGCGAACATGAACGGCACACCTATAAACACTGCGTTGATGTACCGGGTCTTCGATTCCTTCCTCCCGCCGCGCGAGCCGCAAAAGGACTGGAGCGCAGATCTACTGAAGGTTTTCAAGGCGCAGATGGAGCAGATGGCAAACGCAGAGAAGAAGAAAGAAGCAGACCGCGTTAAAGGGACATCACCCACGCTCCCGCTTGCGAAGTACGCCGGAAACTACAGCGACGATATGTACGGCGAAGTCAAGGTGACCGAAGAGAACGGCAAGCTCGTAGTCCGCTACGGCCCGGCCTTTGTCGGCGACCTCGAACACTGGCACTACAATACGTTTCGCGCGACCTGGCGCGACCCTACTATCGGCAAATTGCTTGTGAATTTCACGCTCGACACGGCGGGCAAAGTCGATGAGATTCGGATCGAGAACCTCACAGGCTTCAAACGCGCAGCCGAAAAGGCGGAAGAGATCGCGGGGCTTTCGCTGAGCGAAGACGATCTCAAGCGGTACCTCGGTAAATACGAGATGAAGACGCCGCCTCTTGAAGTGAGCATAGAGATGATCGGCGGCAAGCTCAAAGGCGTGATACCGGGCCAGCCCGTCTCGACACTCGTGCCCGTGGCCCAGGACCGGTTCCGAGTCGTTGTCGAAGGCGCGCCGGTCGAGATATACGCGCAGTTCGAGATGGCCGACGGCAAGCCG
>DASTET010000201.1:0-4170 GCA_035709445.1 Blastocatellia bacterium
GCGCCGCCGCCGAGAGCGTCTTGAGCAGCAGCATGAAGCAGCCCAGAAAAGCCAGGAATGCGATTGCGCCTTTGATGTCGAACCGCTCTCTATCGCTCTCGGAGGTGTCTGAAGGCAGCACCCTGAGACCCACCATAAGACCGGTGATGACGACCGGCACATTCACATAGAATACGGCCCGCCATCCCAGGTATTCCGACAGGAGCCCGCTGACCACAGGCCCCGCGATCACCGAGGTAGCTATGACAGAGCCGAGCATTCCGAGCGCCTTTCCCCTTTCGGTCTTGGGGAAGCTCGCCGTCACTATGGCCGAGCCGTTGGCGAGAAGCATGGCTGCGCCCACGCCCTGGAGCGAACGGAGCGAGACGAGCAGCCAGAACGAAGGCGCGATGCCGCACAGGGCAGAAGCAAGAATAAAGATGACGAATCCCAGAATATAAAGTCGCTTCCTGCCATATATGTCGGCCAGGCGACCGAATATGATCACCAGCCCCGTCAGCATCAAAAGGTAAAAGGTGATTATCGCTTCAACTACGGATATGTCGACCTGGAAGTGGCGGCCTATCGATGGAAGCGCGATGTTGACCATGCTCGCGTCCGAATAAGCGGCGAATGTTCCGAGCGCCACTGTTGTAAAGCAGAGCCATTTTCTCGATTCACCTGCTGCGCGAGGCGCTGCGTCCCTTTTAGCATCAGCTCCCATTTACCGGTTCTCTTCCTCCCAGACGGTCCTGACAAATCGCACCCGACCGGGCCTAACCTTCCAGATCAGCATGCCCGTGAGAATCATCGCCACGGATGCGACCAGAAAGTTGAGCCTGTATGCCTGGGTCACGTCGATCAGATAACCGCTCAGCCATGCGCCGAGTGCGCCGCCGAGATACCCGCCGAGTGTTGTGATTCCGAGGATCGAGCCGAAATGCCTGCCTTGAAACAGGTCTGCAGTGGCGGCCATAAAAGCAGGAAGCGCGATGCCGTTGCCCAGCCCATAGAAGGCCGCGAATGCATAGGGGAAGAGCAGGTTGTTCACCAATCCTGCGAGCGTCAAAAAGAGTATCGAAATGAGGATCGCCGCTATCCCAAGCGTCAGCGCCTTCTCTCGCCCGATCCGGTCCGACAGTCCTCCGCCGACAAATCGCCCTATCACGTTGATAAACCCTTCGAAGCCGACGGCAGACGCGGCAAGAGCAGGGCTATATCCCTCGTCCGTAAAATAGGCGACGATCTGCACATTGAGCACGATGAACGCCACCGAATAGAGAATCATCGCGGCGATAAGCGTCCAGAAACGCGCCGTGCGCGCAGCCTTGCTTATGGTCCATTCTCTTTCGGCCCATTCCTTATCCGCGATTACGACTTCGCGCTTACGACCTGCCCGCTTATCGTTCGACGTCCGGCTCTCCTCTTCAGAAGTCCGGCCCCTCGCCCTGCCGAATCTCAATGGCCGCGCCTCATCGTCAATCGACAGCCCCCGGTCTGCAGGCCGCCTGTAGAGAAACAACAGAATTAGCGTTGAAGGAACCGTCAGGATAATGGCGCCCAGCACGAGGTAGGTGTTGCGCCAGCCGATGTTGTTTATCAAATACTGAATTGCAGGTATGCCGACCTGCCCCAGACCCTGCCCGCCCGTTACAAGCCCTATGGCCAGCCCCCTGTTTCGAACGAACCAGTTCGACACCACCGTGGTCAGAGGCACGATGTTCAGCATCGTCGCGCCGAGCGAGCCGACAATCCCGAAAGCCGCATAAAAATGCCAGGGCGCGCTCATCTGGCTGATCCATACAAACGCGCCCGCCGTTATCAACGAGCCGAGCGGCATCACAACTCTCGGGCCGTACCTGTCGATAAGGTGCCCCGCAACTGGAGACGCAAGCCCGCTGACCACGAAATAAAACGATAGGGCGAGCGCCGTGTCCGCGCGGCTCCACTTCATGTCTTCGAGTATCGCCACGTAGAAGATAGAGAATGAAGCGAGCATCGGCGCGATCAGGGTCATCACCAGAAGGCACACCAGCACGATCACCCATCCGTAATAGATCCGATCTTGCCGCTGAGGTTCCTGATCGCTCGCTTGCTCCGGACTCTGCTCTATCTTATACACAGTCTCTCCCGTCCGTTTTACACATTTTCAACAGGATGTTTCAGATATCTTTTACGGCCTCAAGCAGCTTCTGATAGCCGATGGCGGGCCAGGTCTCGACCGACTGCGCCATTCCCGTCGATAAGATCACAGCCGCCATCTTGAACGCGGACTCTATGTCAGGCGAATCATAGATGTGCATGAAATCGTATGGGCCGGATAACCAGTAATGGTGTGAAGAGAGGACTATATCAGGGCAGGCCCTCATATACTTCTCGCGCACCTCTTTGCCCATCCGCTCCATATCGGAGTAGTTTTTTGCAAGCCCAGGCGAGAACTTGATCAATAGCACGTAGGTGGTCATAAACGTAGCCTCTCAATGATTGCGCTTGAAAGCCTTCAATATCGCCTCGTATTGCTCTCTCGTGTAATGGCCCTTGATCGAGGGGTCGGTCGAGTAGTCCGGCACCCACTCCTCGCGCAAAAGCTCGTCGGGGTCGCCATACTTCGCCGCTATCCTGCGGATCTCAGGGTCATCGAGCAGCATCAGATGTCCGTTATCAACGATCTTTTTTCCGTTCACATACACGGTCGGGAAGGGGATGAAGACGTCGCTGTGCCACGCGGGCAGGTCCTGTTTCAAGCCATCGAGGCCCGACCAGCCTTTGCCGAATCCTATGTGGATGAAGCCTGATCGCTTGATATCGCACCACCAGTAATTGTAAGAGCCCTGCTCTTCGAAGTAGCGCGGATTGAAAAAGTCGGGTCTTATGACCTTAGGATGTGTCCCTATGTAAACCCCTTCGACCCAGCCCGCTCCCTTGCCGTGAGGGAACCCGTAATCGATCTCTTTATGCTCTTCGATGCCGCGCCGCCAGTCGTCCGCCGCGGCCCCCGTGCCTTCGACCCTGGCGATACGCCCCCCTTCGATATAGAGCTTCAGCCTCGGGATAGGCCCGGTCGCCATCGAGGTCGCAACTATAACGCCGCGCGCGTCGGGCTTTTTTGATAGCCCCGGCGACATCTTGTTGTGATGAAACATGTATTCGGTGCGGTGCGTGAGGGCCACCTCGATGCGGTTCAGATCGAACGGGAAAGCCTTGCGTAGCCAATCACGGTCAACATCCTGCGTAAAAGTCAGGTCGGTGCCGAGCGGATCGGTTATTCGTATGACCTTAGGGCCTGTGTCGACGTGCGTCTGCTCGTACAGCTTCCTCTGCAACGCCACGTCAAGCTCGGCGGGAAACGTAGTCCACTTCGTAAACGCCAGTTGTTCCCGCGTGTAGATATTGCCGGGCAGCCCGAGCCGCCCGGCGTTCCATTTATCGAGAACCAGATCGCGCCTGATCCCGTGATTGATATTGAGCGGCGTAAGCACCAGCGTGGCGTCCGCCTTCAGGATCGCATGTTCGAGCCACGTCGGCCACCAGCTCGTGCCTTCAGACCCGAGCGGGCCGACTTCCGGCGTGGGGCGGTGAGAAGTAAGGTCGAGAGTGATCACGTCAACAACTGCGCCTCGCTCTCTCGCCGCCCTCGCCCACGCCTCGGTGATGAGAGGGTCGCCCACGGTCGAGTCGTCGACTATGAGCACCTGTTCGCCTTTCTTCAGCTTGATCGCATGCTCAAGGTAATACCTGGTTCCGGGCAGAAGCTGATCGATAGATGTTACCTTGTATTTATCGGGGACCGTCGGCCTGCCCTTGCCCACGGGGAAGTATGTGAGAATCTTATTCTCCTTCGGCCCTTCCTCTGATTGTTTCTGCTGGCCGAAGGCTTGACTTACAAGCAACAACGCCGCAAGCAATATTAACGATTTGCCAGGTGCTCGCTTCACAGATCACTCTCCTTCCCGGTTAGCTGAGATTGCTCGTAACTACTTAGCCCGATTCATCGGGCTTGCCCGCAGGGCAGATAGGTCAGCGCTTCTAGCGCTGGTTATAAATCGGCCAGGCGGCTGAGGGCGCTTCAGCGTCCTTATCTCGGAGGCTATAGCCACAGGGCTAAAGCCTGATAGTTGAAAGCCCGTTGAAACGGACTCTGTCGAGATCATCCCCCATAAACCAGCCGTAAAACGGCTGGCCGCGCGGCGC
>DASTET010000202.1:0-11660 GCA_035709445.1 Blastocatellia bacterium
GGCGCGGCCTTTTTACTCTGGCCGTCGTTTGAGGTCGCTCAAGCAACGCAGGAACGTAAAACTGCCGCTCGCCCGCCGCTTGGCCTGCCTGTCGAGATGATGGTGCCGATCGCGCCGGCGCCCGTCAGAGGCGACGGGAAAACGCATCTTGCCTATGAACTCCATCTCACCAACTTCTCCTCGCAGGAGATGATGCTGACGGGCCTTGAAGTGATGAGCGGCGATGGCCGGCCGCTCGCTGAGTACAAAGGGATTGAGCTGAGCTCGCGACTCGCGCGGCCCGGCGTGTCGCCGAGCGTCGACAAGCTACGGCTCGGGGGCGGCCTGCGCGCCGTCGCCTACCTCTGGCTGACGTTCGATGAGGGGTCGGCTGTTCCCGCATCGCTCACGCACCAGCTCACCGCTGAGATCTATCCGCCGTCAGACGGCGCGGGCGGTCAGAGCGCCGGGCTTGAGATCAAAGGCAAAGGCGCGGAGATCAAGGTGCGCGCCGACGCGCCGCTCGTGCTCTCACCTCCGCTCAGAGGCGAACGGTGGCTTTCGGGCAACGGGCCGGCGAATGTTTCAGGCCATCGGCGCGCGCTGGTCCCGGTCGGCGGCGGGTCGTATATCGCGCAACGCTTCGCCATCGACTGGGTGCAACTGCGCGAAGACGGCAAGACGTGGGCGGGCGACCAGTTGAAAAACGAGAGCTACCGTTGCTATGGAGCCGAGGCGCTTGCGGTCGCCGATGCCGTGGTGGTTGAAGTTAAAGACGGCATACCGGAAAACATACCCGGCGCGACTTCGCGCGCAGTACCGATCACGCTCGAAACGGTCGGCGGCAATTACGTGACTCTCGATCTCGGTCAGAACAGGTATGCCTTTTACGCTCATCTACAACCCGGCAGTATTCGCGTCAAGGCGGGAGACAGGGTGAAGCGCGGGCAGGTGCTCGGTCTTGTCGGCAACTCCGGCAATTCGACCGAGCCTCACCTGCACTTTCACGTCAGCAACCGAAACTCGCCGCTTGCGAGCGAAGGGCTTCCTTACGTCTTCGATTCATTCGAGGTGCAGGGAAAGGGGTGGGGCTGGAAAGCGTCTGACAAGGACGCTCCTGCTGAGAAGCGAAGTATGGAAATCCCTTTGCAGAATGCCGTTGTAAGGTTCTCGCCGCGCTAGCGGACAGGAAAGTTCTCGAATCTCTCGATAACGCTCTTGTCCGGGTTCACATCCGCATCGAAGCCGAAGACCTTTGAATAAAAGTACAGCTCGCCGTCGAGCGCGCGTTTTATATTCTCGGCCTTGCGGAACCCGTGCTGCTCGCCTTCGAAGCCGATATAAGCAACGGGCAATCCCTTTTCGAGCACGGCTTCGTACATCATCTCCGCCTGATTGGGCGGGACCACCTTGTCTTCAAGCCCCTGAAAGATTATCAACGGGCACGAGAGCCTCTCGGTGTAATGAATCGGAGAGCGTTCCCGGTACAGGTCGCGCTGCTCGGGATAAGGCCCTATGAGGCTGTGGTTATAGCGCGATTCGAATTTGTGGCAGTCCTCTTCGAGGGCCTCAAGATCGCTTATCCCGTAGTAGCTCGCGCCCGCCTTGAAGACATCTCGAAACGTAAGCGCGGCGAGCGTCGTGTATCCGCCCGCGCTGCCGCCCCTGATTATCAGCCGGTCGCCGTCGACGCGGCCCTGCTCCACAAGATAACGCGCACCGTTTACGCAATCATCCACGTCGACTACGCCCCACTGCCCGTTGAGCCGCTCGCGGTAGGCGCGGCCAAATCCCGTGCTGCCGCCGTAATTCACGTCGAGCACCGCGATGCCCCTGCTGGTCCAGTACTGTATGTTCAGGTTGAACGAGGTGGAAGCGGCGCTCGTCGGGCCGCCGTGGCTTATGACGATGAGCGGGGGCCGCTCGCCTGAGGGGGCCGCGTAGTCCTTGTTCTTAGGCGCGTAAAAGAACCCGTGCGCGGTAAGACCGCCGCCGGTCGGGAACTCTACGGCCTCCGGTGCTGACAGGTATCCTTCGTCGATCTGAATGTTGCTCGAACGGCGCAGCACATCGATCCGAACAGTTCGAGGGTCGAGACTGACGACAGACGTGGGATGGACGGGCGACCCGCCGCAAAACGCGACCCGGCCCTGCTCGGCCCGCAGGCTCGATATCTGTGTGTAGGGCGTCTCGACAGGCTCAAGCTCGCCCGTCTCCGTATCGAGGCGGGCCAGATGCCACAGGCCCCGCTCGTTATAAACGCAGATGATCTTTCGCTCCGACTCGAACGCATAGGTCGACATCCTGAAAAGCCATTGCGGATAGCCGAACTCGGCCTCTTTACGACAGAGCGGCTCGACGCGGTTGTCGCGGACGCGGTAGAGGTTCCACCAGCCCGTCCGGTCCGAGACGAAATAGAGCACCCCTTCAGGCGACCACTCGGGCTGAAAGATCGACTCGCGCTCGCCGCCCGCGATAATCCTGCTCTCGCCTATCGAGCCGTCCGGGTTTACCGGCGCGACTCGAAGCTCGCACCCGTCCCACGGCATATTCGGATGATTCCACGTGAGCCAGGCGAGCTGGTTTCCATCAGGGCTCAGTCGCGGGGAGGAATAAAAATCGTTTCCCGAAATCAGGACCTCGCCGCTCGCGCTACCTCCGAGGTCTATTGCGGCTATGGAGTTCAGACAATCGCGGGTATGCGCCGTGTGGTCTTCGCGGACACATATCAGGCGGCGGCGCCGAGCATCCATCACGGCGTCCGCATAATGAAAGTCGACGGCAGTCGTAAGCGGCTCGGGGTCTTTGCCCGGCCCCTGGCGATAGAGGCGCTGGTCGGCGAAGTTTGAAAAGAAGATCGTGCCCTCGAAAACGAGATAAGCGCCGCCGCCATATTCGTGAACGCGGGTCCGCGCGTTGAACGCGGGCGGCGTCACGTCCTCCGCCCGGCCATCGGCGGCCATCCTCACGATCACATTGCGGCCCGCTTCCGAGGGCCGGCTCTCTACCCAGTAGAGCGAGTCGCCCTCTATCGATACATCGGTCAACCCGACGGTGCCTGAAACGATCAGGTCCGATGTTATAGGAGATTT
The DNA here is from genome assembly GCA_035709445.1 of Blastocatellia bacterium. Taxonomy (GTDB): domain Bacteria; phylum Acidobacteriota; class Blastocatellia; order UBA7656; family UBA7656; genus DASTET01. The sequence goes on from DASTET010000202.1 coordinate 3,072, forward strand.
CCAAGACCCGTACGGCGCTGCCTTCGCGTTCGTCATAATCTTATTCCTCCGCAAACAGAAAGATAACATGTCCGGAGCGAATAGAATAATAACCGCAGAGGACGCAGAGAAACGCAGAGGGAAGATGCCTCTGCGTTTCTCTGCGGTTATACCCAGCCTTCGAGTTCAGCATATTGAATCGAAATTCAAAACTCTGAATCACTAAGAACACGGCTTGGTGACGGTTTTTGCAACGAGGCAACATCTTTAACAACTTTTGACCCGATTTTAAGGACATTTACAAGCCCGGCAGTTAGACTCGCAGGGCTAACGTTTCAGCCAGTGCAACCAAGCAGAAAAGAAAAAAGAAACCGGGTCGCAAGAAAAAAGCAAAGACCCTGTTCACGCTCACTTTAACCAGGCACATCATTGCGGCAGCACAAAGCGATGATGGCGTTTTGAGAAGGCAGTCTATCAATCGGCATATGCTTGCTCTCTGCTGTTGTGTCGCTGGCGAGTTGCACACCTCCAGCGTAAATACCAACGCAGGACTCTCAACAGGTCAATAGAAACAGGCTCGTGTCTCGCGCGGTCTGCGCAGATCGGCTAACCATTGCCTGCCGGGCCGCGTGTGGCGCGCCAGTGCCTGCTGATAGCTCGCGCTTCTCCATAATAAGGAGTAAGAGAGATAATGCTGAAAAAGAGAATCTTCGTATATGGGCTCACATGCCTGTTATTACTGGGATCGCTCCCGGTTGCGGGCATGGCTCAGGTAACCTCGACCTCCCGCATAAGCGGGACGGTAATGGATGCGCAGGGGGCGCTCGTGCCGAACGCGGAGGTTGTGGTCCGAAACGAGCAGACCGGGGCCGAGTACAAGACTCGAGCCGGCGATGACGGCTCGTTCGTGGTGCCGGCCCTGCCGGTTGCAACCTACACGGTCTCGGCAAGCGCCCAGGGCTTCAAACAGACCGCCGTAACCAACGTCAAGACTATTGCGGGAGAGACTGTGAACGTCGAGGTCAGGCTCGAAGCGGGAGCGCCGAGCGAGACCGTCACGATCACAGGCGGCGCAGAGGTGCTGCAAAAAGAGACTACCGCAGTAGGCTCGACCATAACGGGCCGCCAGATAACCGACCTTCCCTTCACCTCGCGCGATGCGCTCGACCTTGTGATGACGCTTCCGGGCACGGCCACTCCGGGCCGCCCGCGCTCGTCCTCGGTCAACGGGCTTCCGCAAGGGTCGCTCAATATCACTATCGACGGGTTGAACGTGCAGGACAACCTCATCCGTTCAGGCGATGGGTTCTTCACATTCGTCCGACCCCGTATAGACGCGATTGAAGAAGTGACGGTCACGACCGCCAATCCCGGCGCCGAGTCGGCAGGCGAAGGGGCCGTGCAGATCAAGTTCGTAACCAAGGGCGGGACGAACGAGTACCACGGCGGCGCGTGGTGGCAGAACCGCCAGCCCAATCTGAACGCCAATTACTATTTCAATAACCTCGCAGGGCTCGACCGCGACCCGATAAGGCTCGACCAGTACGGGTTCAAGATCGGCGGTCCCATTACGCCGTGGCTCAAGGACCGGGCCTTCTTCTTCTTTTCGTATGACAGGTTCCGACTGCCGGAATCGCTTTCGAGACAGAGGGTCATCCTCAGCTCGGACGCGGGCCGGGGCATATACCGCTACCGGGGGTCGGACGGAAGCGTCAACACCGTAAACCTGTTGCAATTGGCCGCGAGCCAGGGTTTTCCGGGCACCCGCGACCCGATCATCGCAAACACTATCGATGCGATCCAGGAGTCGACTTCGAGGGGGTCGGTCGCGGCCAATCCGTCCGATCTGAACCGCCAGCAGTTCACGTTCGTCAACTTCGGCGGGCAGGATCGCTACTTCCCTACCCTCAGGCTCGACTTCAACGTGACGGCGAAGCATCACGTCGAAGCGATATGGAACTATCAGGACTTCAACAACGGCGTCGACTTCCTCAACAACGTCGATCCGCAGTTTCCCGCGCCGGTCCCGCCAATCGTAGGCGGGCAGGACTCGAACCGCTTCTCGTTTGTGACGGCGCTCCGCTCCCAGCTATCCTCGACGCTCGTCAACGAAGCTCGCATGGGCTTTATGGGCGGGCTGTCGGTCTTTGGCGGCGCGATCAACCCCGGCGCATACGAGCCGTTCGGCGGCGTGGCGCTCGGCTTCAACAACGCCGCGCTTACGGACCCGTGGCCGAACCCGTTTGGCCGCGCAGGGTCCTGGCGCAACACGCCGGTCAAGCAGTTCTCCGATAACCTGTCATGGAGCAAGGGCAGCCACAGCTTCAACTTCGGCGGCAACTATACCTACATCACCTCCTGGCAGAACGCGCCGAACGGCGTGCCTATCGTCAACTTCGGCGTGCTGGCCGACGACCCGGCGAGCGGGCTCTTTACGTCGGCGAACTTCCCCGGCGCAACGCCCGCCATACTGGGCGACGCGGCGGCGATCTACGCGCTGCTGACGGGAAGGGTCACAAGCGTGGCCGGCCTTGGCGCGTCGCTCGACGAAGCGACGAGGACCTATTCGATAGACGGCCCGCTGACGGTCCGCGACCGCTCGCGCGAGTTCGGTCTGTACTTCCAGGACTTCTACAAAGTCCGCCCGAACCTGACGATCAACTACGGGCTGCGCTACGAATACCAGTACCCGTTCGAGCACCGCAACAGTGTTTACACGAAGCCGGGATTTGCGGCGCTGTTTGGCGAGAGCGGGCCTGGCAACCTCTTCAACCCGGGCACGCAGTTCGGCAACCCTTCGCCCACGCCGTTCGCGCAGGTGACGGATAACACCGAGCTTTACAACCCGGATAAGAACAACCTCGCTCCGAGCTTCGGCTTCGCCTGGACTCCTATGATGAAAGACGGATGGCTCGGACGACTCTTCGGCGAGGGCAAGACGGTGCTTCGCGGCGGGTACTCGATATCCTATAACCGCGAGAGCATATCGTTCCTGAGCCAGTTGATCGGCGCGAACCCCGGTCCCGTCATAGGGCTCGGATTGACGGCCGGATCGAGCTTCGAGCCCGGGAGCCTGCTCTTTCGCGACGGGCTCCCGCCGGTAGAAGCGCCGCCTCCGCCGAGCTATCCCATAGAGTTCGTTCCGGCGGCAGGCGACGTGATAGTCGATTTCGATCCGAATATCAAGGTCCCCTACGTTCAGTCGTGGACCTTCGGCATTCAGCGCGAGATCACCAGAGACACCGTCTTCGAGGCTCGCTATGTCGGCAACCACGCAATCGGAATCTGGAGACGCTTCACCCCGAACGAGGTCAACATCTTCGAGAACGGGTTCCTGCAAGAGTTCTTGGCAGCGCAGCGCAATCTCCAGATAGCGAGGGCGGCAAACCCGGCTTCGAACAACTTCGGCAACCAGGGGCTCTCCGGTCAGGTGGCCCTGCCCATCATGACCGCATCGTTCGGCTCGCCGACTTCGGCGAACTTCTCGAACGTGACGCTGGCGAACCTTATCGTTCAGGGGCAGGCCGGGAACCTGGCCAACGTCCTTGCTCGAAGCATCGTATTTCAGAACCGCCGGGTCGCGGCGGGGCTTCCGGCAAACCTGTTTGTCGCTTTTCCGGGGGCGATAAACGGCGTGGCCGTAAACACCAACATCGCCGTCGTCAACGGCGGGAGCAGCAACTACAACGCGCTGCAGCTCGAGCTGCGGCGAAGGCTCTCGAAAGGGCTGCTGGTCCAGGGCAGCTACACCTGGAGCAAGTCGCTCACGGACCAGTTTGTCGCGCTGTCGAACCAGAACGGAAATGCGCAGCCGCGCACGCTTCGCGATCTGCGTCAGGACAAGGGCACATCGCCGTTCGACATCGCCCACTCGTTCAAGCTCAATTACATCTATGAGCTGCCGTTCGGACCGGGCCGCGCGTTCGACTACACGGGACCGGCGAGCAACATCATAGGTCGCATCATCGGCGGATGGGAGACTCAGGGCATCATCCGGTGGCAGAGCGGTCGCCCGTTCCTGCTCACAAGCGGTCGCGCCACATTCAACCAGTTTGAGTCGGGCGTGGTGCTCGTCGGGATGGACGCCAGCGAGCTTCAGGATGCGGTCGAGATCATCAAGCCCGACGACGCGGGCGTAGGCCCGGACGGGACACCCGGTCTCGGGTTCGTATACTTCCTGCCTGAGGACATACGCGAGAACACGCTGAGGGCCTTCGGGCTGCTCCCCGGAACGCCGACGGGACGTTATATCGCCCCGCCGACGACCCCCGGACAGCTTGGCGCGCGTATATTCCTTCGCCAGCCGAGCTTCTTCCGCGCCGACCTGACGGCGGCCAAGCGGATACAGATCCGCGAGAGCATGAACCTGGAACTGCGCGCGGAGTTCCTGAACGCTTTCAACAACATCAACTTCTTCGTGGGCAACCCGGCCACCGTGTCGGCCACCCACGCGGTCAACGCAGCGGGGTTTGGAACGACCAACCAGGCATACCGTGATCTCTCGACCACGAACGATCCCGGTGGGCGGTTGCTCCAGCTCGTCATGCGTTTCAACTTCTAATTGAAATGGACAGGATCGACAGGGGCGAACCCGTCGATCCTGCCCTTTCTTTCAAAGGGAGCGCCATGAAGCTAAACAGAGCGATGTTCTTTTTCGCGCTGCTTGCCGTAACGACGACTGCGCTCGCCCAGGCCGGGCTGCGAGGTCAGATATTCATGCCGAACGGAGCGCCCCTCCAGCGCGAGACCGCCTTCACAGTCTCAAGCGAGGACGGGATGTTCAACGAGACTTTCTACACCGATTCGAACGGTCGCATAACCATAGTCGAAGCGATAAGCAAGCGGATCATCATAACCGTAAAAGGCGACGGCGAGACCTTCGACACGACAACGATCAGGTTCGACCCGTCGACTGCGGGCCGCTACATTCAGATTCATCTCAAGCCGCTCGCCGCTAAATCGTCGCAGCCGCCCGGCGTCGTCGATATAAACGATATGGACCGGGACGCTTCTCCGAAAGCCAGAGAAGCCTACGACGAGGCGACGCGACTGCTCGAAGCGTCCGAGTTCGAGAAGGCCGTCGAGCCGCTCAAACGCGCCATATCGCACCGCTCGAATTACTTTCGCGCTTATAACGATCTCGGCGTGGTCTATATGAAGCTCAACCGGCTCGACGAGGCGGCGGAGGCGTTCCGCCAGGCGATCAAGATAAACGGCAAAATATTCTACCCTCATCTGAACCTCGGCGTGGTGCTCAACCGCAGCGGCAAGTTCAAAGAAGCCGCAGAGGTGCTCGGCAAGCTCCAGCGCGATCATCCTGAGATTGCGTCGATCCACTCGCCGCTGATCGAGAGCTTCATAGGCATGGGCGAATGGGCGAAGGCGGAAGACGAGATCAGGCGGGCGATGGCGATCAAAGACGCAGACAAGACCGATCTGAAAGTCAAGCTCGGCATGGTCTCTATAAGACAGGGCAAGTTTGCCGAGGCCAGCGAGGCGCTCTCTCAGGCCGTGGCCTCGGAGCCCGACAACGGGCTCGCCCAATTCAATTATGGGATCGCGCTTTTGCAGCTTGGCAAGCTTGAGGAAGCTGAGAGCGCGCTCACACGCGCATACAAGATCGAAGGCCCACGGATGGCTGGCGCGCAATTGATGCTCGGACAGGTCTATTTCAAAAAGAATAATTATCCGAAAGCCATCGAAGCGTTCGAGACCTATCTAAAAGACATGCCCGATGCGCCGAACGCAGCCCAGGTGCGGGAGTCTATTCAAAAGCTGCGCGATGCGATAAAGAATTAAAGCAAAGAAATCTAACCGCAGAGGACGCAGAGGGTCACAGAGGGATACAGAAACTCCTCTGTAACCCTGCGGTGTCCTCTGTGGTTCTATAGACTTCGATCGATAGGAATTTCCATTTTAAAGCGAGAAATGAATGGCCTTGTTCCTCTGCGGTTATTTATATCTTAGCTGCTGGCGCGGGCGCTGAGTTTCCGCCGTCGATGATGTATTTCCACGAGCCGTCGGCCTGTCTTATCCAGATTGTCAGGTACTTGGTGTATCCGGTCACGGGTTTGCCTTCGCGGTCCTCTCCTTTGAACTCGGCCCTGCCGATTGTGTATCCGAGATCGCCCGTGCTCGACATATCAGCCTTGACCGGCTTCCAGGCGAGCACCCCTTTGCGGGGCGAGGGAGGAAACTGCGTCCTGACCGCCTGCCCGCCCGACACCGGCTCGGTTATAACGCCGAGCAGCGTGCCGTCGCCGGCGATGTATGCGGCGAAGGCTTCGGGCGCGTTCGTCTTCTGAGAAAGATTTGAAAAGTCGGTATCGGCTTTTATTATGGCCGCCTTTGCTGAATCCGCATCGACCCGGTCGGACCTGTTTTCAGGCGGATGCGTTCTTATAAGCTTGAGCCCCGGCGCGGGCGGCCCTTCGGCAGGGTTGCGAACTATGGCCGCTATCTTCCACGACCCGCCATCTTTTTTCCACGCGAAAAGATAGACGGCATGCTCGCTTTTTTGCGCGCCCTGAGCAGCAGACTCGAAAGCGCCCGCCGTGTATCCGAGGTCGCTTCCGCGCGCAACGCCCGCCCTGAGCGTATGCCAGCCGATCAACTTTCGCGCTGGCTCTTTTGCAATGTGGGCAGTGACGGCCGTGTGCCCGGTTATAAGCTCGGAGCCGGGCGCAAGCAGGCTCACATCATCGGATGCGTAGGAAGAGAATGCCTGATGCGCATTGTCTGCCATCCATGCTCTTGAGAATTCCTGCTCGGTCTTCAGGAGCGCGTCAAGCTCCGAGTCGGACGGTCCCAGCATAAACATGGCGAGCGAGAGCAGAACGATAGATTTCATCGTGGAACCCTGTCTGTCAATTCTTCAGGTCGGGGGTGCGCGGCTTGAATCTGAGCTCGGCGCGGACGAAGTCTATCGTCACGCTGTAGTTCTTGAGGAAATCGCCGCCGATGATCCCGCCCTGCTCGAACCCTGAGGTCTCGTTTATCGCGTCAAAGTCCAGCACAAGCGCGCGCAGGTTCTTCTGTCTTAAATCGGCCACGCCCAGGTTGCGCACGAAGAGCAGCTCGACGTTATCGGCAATCCCTGCTGCGCCGATCACCCTCGCTGTCTGGTCCCTGATTATCCTGTCGCGCAGGTTGAAGCGCTCGACCGCCGCCTGAGAGACGACGACCGATCCGGCAGCCGAATCGAGTATCGCGTTGATGCGATGATTGCCGTCAAGCTCGGTCTCTATGCTGATGAGACCGTTCTGGGTCGTGCGAAACGGGATGACCCTCACGTCGGGCGAATCGATTTGAGGCGCGAGATCGAAATTGCGGTTGAGCCTGAGGGTATCGGCTTCGTAATCAAGCTCGGTCAGAAAGCTCGACAGGATCGAAAGACCTATAAAACCGTCGGCCTCCGGGTCGCTGCTCTCTCCCACGGCGTGAAACGGGCGTATGAAGCAGGGGACCGAGTCTACTTTTAAGCCGCCGAGCTGGATCGATCTGAGCAGCCCGTAGACGATCGGGAAATGGCCGTTCCCGCCGAACCCCTGGCTCTTTCCTCCGCGCGCAATCTCGGAGACGCCGAGCCGCCGGGCCGCCTCATTCGATATGACGGTAAAGCCCGAACCTGTATCGATAACGAAGGTCGCCTCCCGCCCGTTGACCTGTAGCTTTATATAGGGCCTGCGGTCGCTCCCGAGATGAAAAGGGACCTCCGCCGATTCTGCTCCGCTGATCTGATGAATCTTCAGCCCGGCCAGCCGGCGATAAAGCTGTATGAGCCCTCGCACGCGATCACGGCGCTCGGTGTCGGATCTGGGCACGGTGTCGAGGAACAGCTCATATGCTTTAGCGGCTTCGGCGAAATACTCCAGCCGGGCTGCCGAGCGCGCAAGCGTGATGAGATAATCCGGCTCGCCCGGATCGAGGTTATATGCGTAGAGAGCTTTTATGCGCGAATCTTTTGAACGGCCCTCGAAATAATCGATCTCGGCGGCGGCGCCGTACGCCAGCGCCTCTTTCGGGTCGAGCTTGAAGGCGAGGATAAGCTCCTGGGCGGCGGCGGCCAGATACCCCGAACGCAGGAGCGCAAGCCCCGCAAGCGCGTGCGCGCGCGAATTGTTCGGATCGAGCTTCAACGCTTCGACCACATGGTCATAGCCGAACTGGTAGTTCTGGGCCTTTATTGAAGCGAAGGCTGCGCCGAGACGGGCCTGAATATCGCGGTCATCTTCGCCCAGCAGGTCGCTATATAACCTTACCGCCTTCTGGTAATCGCCCTTCTTTATCGCCTTCTGCGCTTCGCGGTGGACCTTCGCTCGCTGCTTCTTATCACTGCCCGCCGCCTGAGAAGTGGATGCGCCCGAAACGACCAGGGCCGCCGTCAAACAGAAAAGAAACAGGAGCTTGATCAGGCGGGCGCGGGCGCGAGTTGTGCTTCTAATCTCCACTGTGCACCTCCCGGTTCCCTGTAGAGCCACATAAAGAACCCTGTCGGCGGAGCTTTTTGCAAGAGTTTAGCCCTATGCCCGATAAATCTCTTCAAAAACTTGTAAAAAAACGGTCAAAAATATTGGCAAGCTGTTAAATAATTGATTAGAAGCCAGAATC
>DASTET010000203.1:0-9101 GCA_035709445.1 Blastocatellia bacterium
CCGGACGGCAGCGAAGTCTTTGTCGTCAACTCCAACACTGCCGGGCCTTCTTCCGTATCAATCATTCAAACCTCGGATCACTCCGTCACTACTGTCCCGCTGCCTGCTCAAGGCTCGCAGACGACCGTAGGGCTTGCGATAGAAGACCCGTCGTCGAGGTTTGCCGGGCGCGCGACCTCGGGAAGCGGCGCGGTCAACGGGGCGATGGTTCGGGCATTGCAATCGGGACTGGAGAAAGGCTCGACGACTACGAACCAGTCCGGCGATTACTCGGTCTTCAACCTGAGCCCCGGAACATACGATATAGAGATCAGCGCGGCAGGCTTCGATACTCAAACAGTGACCGGTCAAACCGTGGCCGCAGGTCAGACCATTCTGTTGAACTTCAGCCTCACCCCGTCGGGGTGCTCTTATACGATCTCGCCCCCGCAATCTTCATTTGCAGGCAACGGTGGAACGGGCAGCATCAATGTCATGACGCAGGCCGGATGCGCTTTTTCCGCCATCAGCAATGATGATTGGATAACCATAACGGAGATCGATAACGGGATGGTGAGTTATTCCGTGGCCGCAAATCCGGGCAGCACAATTCGCAGCGGGACTATCACTGTAGCCGATCAGTCCTTTACCGTCTTTCAGGGAATAAACTTTAACGATGTCCCTGTAAGCCATCCCTTCTACACAGAGATCGGTAAGCTTTCGGCTCGCGGAGTGACGCTTGGATGTGACCCGGTAAACTACTGCCCGGACCTTACCGTCACTCGTCAGCAGATGGCCGCTTTCATCATCCGCGCTCTCGGCGATTTCAGCCCGCCACCACCGGCTATGCAGAGATTTGTAGATGTGCCTCCGACGAATCCCTTCTATGCCTTCATAGAGCAGATGGCCGTCCGCCAGATCACTCTCGGCTGCTCGGCTAATATGTACTGTCCGACTGATCCGGTGCTGAGGGACCAGATGGCGGCTTTTATCATACGAGCGCTTCACGAGCCAGGATACATCCCGCCTGTGCCAGCGATGCAGAGGTTTATGGATGTGCCGCCGACGAATCCGTTCTATAGTCACATAGAGGAGATGGCTGTCCGGCAGATCACATTAGGGTGTGGGGGAGGGAATTATTGCCCGTCGCTTGAGGTGTCTCGCGGTCAGATGGCGGCATTTCTTGTGCGCGCTTTCAATCTTTAAGCCAGACAGGAATTCTGTTAATCCTGTCCATATCCGGAAAAGCTGCGGCTTGAGCCTCGCTTGCGCGCATGCTATATTCTGCGCGGCTTATAGAGGGAGCGCGCATGGATTTCAAAAAGGAAGCCCATATAATGGACGCGGCGGGAATAAACCGGGCGCTTTCGCGCCTGGCCTCGCAGATCGTCGAGCAGAACGTGGGGACCGCCGACCTGCTCCTCGTAGGCATCAGGCGTCGGGGCGTGCCGCTTGCCGAACGCCTCGCCGATAAGATAGAGCAGCTCGAGGGGCAGCGCCCGCCTACGGGCCAGCTCGATATAACGCTTTACCGCGACGATCTCTCGACCGTCGGCCCGCGCCCCGTCGTCAATCGCACAGACATCCCCGGCGATGTGACCGACAGGGCCATCGTCCTGGTCGATGACGTTCTCTACACCGGGCGCACCGTCCGAGCCGCGCTCGACGAGCTTGTAGATTTTGGTCGCCCGCGAAGGGTTGAGCTTGCCGTGCTTATCGACCGGGGCCATCGCGAGCTGCCCATACAGGCCGACTATGTCGGCAAGTATGTCCAGACCTCAGGAACGCAGATCGTTAAGGTCATGCTCAAGGATTACGACGAGGAAGAACAGGTCATAGTTGTAGAACACGAATAGTGGCATTTAATAGGAAAGACCTTCTAGGCATAAGAGACTTATCGGTCGAGGAGATCACCACCATCCTCGATACGGCTGAATCTTTCAAAGAGGTCTCTACCCGCGCGATTAAAAAAGTCCCCACGCTTCGCGGCAAAACGGTCATCAATTTCTTCTTTGAGCCTTCGACCCGAACCCGCACCTCCTTCGAGATAGCGGCCAAAAGGCTTTCGGCTGATTCGATCAACATCTCGGCCTCTAGCTCATCCGTCACCAAGGGCGAGACGCTAATCGACACGGCGCGCAACCTCGAAGCGATGGCCCCGGACGCTATAGTCATACGCCATCCGTCTCCGGGCGTGCCGCACCAGCTCGCCCGTATGGTGAGCGCGTCGATAATAAACGGAGGCGACGGCGCGCACGAGCACCCCACGCAGGCGCTGCTCGACGCCTTCACGATACGCGAGCGCAAGGGCCGCATCGCCGGCCTTCAGATAGCCATAATCGGTGACATAATGCACAGCCGGGTCGCGCGCTCTAACGCCCACCTGCTGACCCGCCTCGGCGCGCACGTTCGAGTCGCCGGCCCTCGCACGCTCATACCGCCGCACTACGACAGGATCGTAGAGTACGCCGAAGGGACGGTTACCGTTTGCGACCGCCTGGAACAGGCTCTGGAAGGCGCGGACGTGGTGATAATGCTCAGGATTCAACGCGAGCGGATGAGCGAAGCCTTCTTCCCATCGCTAAAGGAATACTCGATCCAGTACGGGCTCACGCTGAAACGGCTCGATCTCGCGGCGAGCGAGGCGATAGTGCTGCACCCGGGGCCGGTCAATCGCGGCGTTGAGATCAACTCCGACGTGGTCGACAGCTCCCGCTCGCTGATACTCGACCAGGTGACGAACGGTGTTGCCGTCAGGATGGCGGTTCTCTTTCTCCTCATCGGGAGCGACGGTCAATGAAGCTATTAATAAAAGGAGGCCGCGTCATAGACCCGTCAGAGCGGCTCGACCGCGTGGCCGACCTGCTCATAGAAGACGGTCGCGTGGCATCAGTAGGCGAGGGGCTTGACGCGGAAGGGGCGGAGACGTTCGACGCTTCGGGTCTTGTGGTCGCGCCCGGTTTTATAGACCTGCACGTCCACCTGCGCGAGCCGGGCGAAGAGTACAAAGAGACGATAGCCTCGGGGGCCGCCGCAGCGGTCGCGGGCGGATTTACCTCCGTCTGCGCGATGCCCAATACGAAACCCGTAAACGATAACGCATCGGTCACCCGCTATATCATCGATAAGGCGAAAGAGGCCGCGCTCGCAACGGTCTATCCTATCGGCGCGATCTCTCGCAATTCTGAGGGCGAAGAGCTTGCTGAGATGGCCGAGATGAAAGAGGCGGGCGCAGTCGCCGTCTCGGATGACGGCAGCCCCGTTATGAACCCGCAGGTCATGCGCCACGCGATGGAGTACGCGCGCGATCACGGCCTTGTCGTCGTCGATCACTGCCAGGACCTTCATCTCTCGGCGGAGGGCGTTATGAACGAAGGCCGTTACTCGACGCTATTGGGGCTCAAAGGCATAAGCCATGCGGCCGAAGAGAGCCACGTCAGCCGCGACATACTGCTCGCGGAGCTTACGGGCGCGCGCGTTCACATAGCCCACATCTCTACAAAGGGCGCGGTCGAGCTTGTGCGCGAAGCGAAGCGGCGCGGGCTTCCGGTCACCTGCGAGGTCACCCCGCATCATCTGGCGCTCACAGATTCGGACGTCGTCGGGTTCGATACAAACACGAAGATGAACCCGCCGCTCAGGTCCGAAGAGGACCGCGCTGCGCTCATCGAAGCCGTGCGGGACGGCACCATAGACGCGATAGCCACGGACCACGCGCCGCATCACATCGATGAGAAGATGAACGAGTATGACCGCGCCCCGTTCGGCGTGATAGGGCTTGAGACCGCGCTCGGCGTCGCGCTCACAAAGCTCCATTACGAAAACAGGGTCGCGCTTCCGAGGATCATAGAGATGCTGACGGCAGGGCCGGCGCGCGCTTTCTCGCTTGAGAGAGGCACGCTCGCCCCGGGCGCGGTCGCCGACATAACCGTGTTCGACCCTCAGCATGAATGGAGGGTCTATCCCGCTCGCTTCAAATCGAGAAGCCGCAACACCCCCTTCGCCGGATGGCAGTTGAAGGGCGCAGTCGTCGCCACCTTTGTCCGAGGACGAAATGTATTCAACACCCGGCGCGAGAAGAGTTGATGGAATCCGACCGCTGGAAGGCGATAGACGATATATTTCAGGCCGCGCTCGATCAGGCTTGCGCGGGCGATGCGGCTCTCGACCCGGTCAGGCGCGATTGAGCTTTTCGGCCACCGACCTTGCCGCGCGGTCGGCCTCTTTGATCACGTCGCCCGTCGATACGCCGTGCAGGTAATTGCCTATAAGCGAGAGTCCGGGCATCTGTTCGAGCAGTCTTTCGATCCGCTCGACGCGCGCCCTGTGCCCGAGATTGTACTGAGGAATGGCCCGCTCCCATCGCGTGATGGCGACCACGCGCGGCTCGCCGGAGATGCCGAGTATCGAGCGAAGCTCGCCGTGAGCGACGGACGCAAGCTCCGCGTCGCCGAGCCGCGCGGCCTCCGGATTTCGCGCGCCGCCTATGAAGACCGTCATCAGCGCCCTGCCTTCGGGCGCGCGGTCTTTAAACAGGCTCGTGTTCCACACGCAGCCCAGGATGTTCAACCCTTCGCTCGGCGCGGCCAGAAATCCGAACCCGATGAGAGGGTTCTTAATCGCGCTCTTGTCATAAGAGAGATAAAGTATGGCGAGCGGCGGGTACTCTATCGCTTCGAGCAGCCCGCTCAGCTCGTTCGAAACCGGCGCGACGAGCTTTGCCGCCGCAAATGAAGGCGCGGCCACGACGACCTGCCTTGCCGCAACCCGTTGATTGCTGCCCGAATGATCGAAGACGACTCTAAACTCTTCCCTCGAATCTGAAATCTCGAATCTCAAATCTGAGGTCCCTGTAACGAGGTCTTCACCGATGCGGGCGGCGAGAGTGTCGGTAAGAAAGCTCATCCCGCCTTGAAACGAGACGAGGCGGCGGCGAGTGGGCGCGGCTTTATCTAACACGGCTGCGGCGGATTTGCGGGCCTGACGCGCTTCGCGCGCTTTGGCCATGGTGCCGCGGATCAGGCCACCATAGCGGCTTTCAAGGTTTGCAAGTCGAGGGAACGCTGCCTGCACGCTCAAACGCTCGGCGTCGCCTGCATAGATGCCCGACACGAACGGCTTGACCATCCGCTCGGCAGCTTCGCTCCCTATACGGCGGCGGGCAAACGAGGCGACGCTCTCCTCTTTATCCGAGCGGCGAACAGGGACCGCCGGCTCGGCCAGGATACGGAGCTTGCCGCGCGCGCTAAGGAGCTTGCTTTTGATAAACGCGCCCGGTCCTGCCGGGACGGCGTGAAGCTGGCGATTGAAGAAGACATAAGCCGGGGCTTTCGGATCGCCTTCGGCTACGTGCTCCATTATCCCAAGCTCTTCGACAATCGCCATCAGCTCTTCGGTCCCCTGCGAGCTGTTCGGTCCACGCTCGATCAGGTAGCCATCGATTCTCTCGCTTTGAATGACTCCGCCGACGCGGCCAGAATTTTCGAGCACCGCCACATCCAGTCCGAGCGACTTCAACCGGTATGCGCAGACGAGACCGGCAAGCCCCGCGCCTATGACCACTACGTCTCTATGGCTGTTTTTCATCACCGTTCGGAAATCTGCCGCTCGACGAGATTCGCGAGCGCCGAGATGAAGTCGGGCTCGCAGTTGAGCGCGGGGTCGTGCCGGTAGTGCGAAAGCCCCACCTCTTCGGCTACCTCTCGATAGAGTATGTCCAGCTCATAGAGCGTCTCTATGTGCTCGGAGACGAAGCTGACGGGGACGAGCAGCGCCTGTGACGCCCCCTCTCGCGCAAGCCGCCTGATAGTTTCGTCGGTCGAAGGCTGAAGCCATTTGACCGGGCCGACCTTGCTTTGAAACGAGAGGTGATGAGGCCGCTCTCGGCCCAGCCTCTCCATCACAAGCCGGACCGTGTGCTCGGTATGTTCGAGGTAGGGATCGCCCTCTTCGATATAACGCACCGGCACGCTGTGCGCGCTGAAGACTATCTGAGTGCTGGAAGGGTCTTTATCGGGGAACTGTTCAAGCTCGCGGCTGATGGCGCGGGCGAGCGCCGCAATGTAATGCGGGTCGTCCTGCCAGCTACGTATGACCGATGTGCGAAGTGAGGCGCGGCCATTCGAATCGAGAACCTCGTTCAGGCGATTGAGACTCGACCCGGTAGTCGAGATCGAGTACTGCGGATAAAGCGGCAGGACGATGAGGTGCTCGATTCGGTCGCGGATTATCTGCTCGATGGCATCTTCGATGAACGGATGCCAGTACCGCATGCCGACATAGACCTGCGCATCGCGGCCGCGCCGTCCAAGCTCCGCTTCGAGCGAACGTGCCTGCTCGTCGGTGATCCGGCGAAGCGGCGAGCCGCCCCCGATCTTCCTGTAATAGCCCTGCGATTTCTTATGACGCTGGGTCGAGATGAGCCACGCGAGCGGCTTCTGCATTGCTCGAAGCGGCAGCCGGATGATGTCCGGGTCGGCAAAGAGGTTGAATAAGAATGGGCGCACGTCGTCGAGCTTTTCAGGCCCTCCGAGGTTGAAGAGCAATACCCCCACTCGATTCGTGTTTTGATCGGACATGATTAAAGCAGTGATCGCCTCTAGCTGAAACTCTTTGCAGATTGAATAAAAGCGCGCGCATTCTCTACGGGGGTCATCGGCAATATTCCGTGGCCGAGGTTGAGTATGTGCCTGTGCCCGCCGCCCGCCTTGAGCAAATCGCGCGCTTTGACGGTGACGATCTCCGGCGTCGAGAGCAACACGCACGGGTCGAGGTTGCCCTGGAGCGTAAGATGATCGCCGACCCGCGCTCGCGCATCTTTGAGGTCCGTCCGCCAGTCTATGCTCAGAGTGCTTGCGCCGCTTTGCGCCATCTTTTCGAGAAAGGTCCCGCTGCCGTTTATGTAGAGGATTGCGGGCGCGGCTTTGCTTATCGCTTCGAATATCTTCTGTTCATATGGCAGCGCAAACTGCTCGTAATCATCGGGCGCAAGCTCGCCCGCCCACGAATCGAAGAGCTGGATGACCTGCGCTCCGGCCTCGATCTGCGCGTTGAGATAGAGGATCACCGTGTCGGCTATCTTATCGAGCAATGCATGAAGAGTGACCGGCTCGGCAAACATCATTCGTTTCACCTGTGCATAATTCTTCGAGCCCCCGCCCTCGATCATGTAAGCGGCGAGCGTCCAGGGCGCGCCCGCAAACCCTATCAACGGCACCTGCCCGTCAAGCTCGCGCCGCAGGGTCTTGATTATCTCCATGACGAACCCTGTCTTTTCGACGGGGTCCGGGACCGCAAGGCGCTCGATCTGCGCGCGGGTGCGTATGGGATCAGGCAACTGCGGCCCCTTCTGCTCGGTGAGCTGGACCTCCTGCCCCATAGCCTCGACCGGGATCAGTATGTCGCTGAACATTATGACTGCATCCGTGTCGAGTATTCGAAAGGGCTGGAGCGAGACTTCGACCGCAAGGTCTGGGGTCTTACAGAGCGTGAGAAAGTCTATGCCTGCTCGCACGGCCCGGTACTCGGGCAGGTAGCGTCCCGCCTGGCGCATCATCCACACAGGGGTCCGCTCGACCGCTTCGCCCCTGGCCGCGCGTATCAAAAGGTCGTTTTTCATCGCCCCATTTTAACAACCGCGATAACGATGTAAAAAGGCAAAAGTATGTAGCCTCCCCATGTCCATTCAGTTCCCGGTCGGGAAATGAGGATAGGAACCGCAGAGGACGCAGAGGATCGCAGAGGATTTAAATACCCTCTGCGATCCTCTGCGGTTATCTCGACTTTGATCGACTGAGAGCTCCCCTTGACAATCTACAAGAAGGGGTATAGTTTTTTGCTCCTGTAGATAATCTAGGAGAGACAGATGACCAAGACTAAATCCGACCTGCTGCAAGGCACGCTCGACCTGCTTATCCTGAAGACGCTGGCGCTAGAGCCGATGCATGGCTGGGGCATCTCGCAGCGCATCCAGCAAATCAGTGAGGGCGTGCTCAATGTCAATCAAGGGTCGCTCTATCCGGCGTTGTATCGCCTGGAACAGCAGGGCTGGATAGCTTCGGAGTGGGGCAGCTCGGATAACAACCGGCAGGCGAAGTATTACAGTCTGACCCGCGCCGGGCGCAGGCAGTTATCGGAAGAGACTGAGAACTGGGAAAGGCTCTCGGCGGCCATAAACCAGATTTTGCGGACCACCTAGCTGGAGGCTGAACGATGTTGGGCAAAGTATTTCGTCGGACGCGCGCCCTCTGGCGCCGGGAGAGGCTGGAACAGGAGATGAACCGAGAGCTGCGGTTTCATCTTGAGATGGAGATTGAAAAGAACCTGCGCAGCGGGATGAGCCGCGAAGAGGCCCGGCTTGCGGCGATTCGCCGTTTCGGCGGGGTGGAGCGGGTCAAAGAGGACTGCCGCGATGAGCTCGGTTCCAGATGGGTTGAAGTCCTATGGCAAGACCTGCGCTATGGCGCGCGGGTGCTCCGCAGAAATCCCGGATTCACGCTCGCTGCGGTGCTGACGCTGGCGCTCGGGATCGGCGCTAACACGGCGATCTTCAGCATCATCTACGGCGTGCTGCTGCGGCCCCTGCCGTACAGGGACGGCGACCGGCTGATCGTGCTCCGGCAGCAAGCGCCTCTGGCCGGGGTTGAGAACCTTAACTTTTCAGTGAAAGAGATATCCGATTACAGCGAGCAGAACCAGACGCTCGAAGGCATGGTCGAGCATCATTCGATGTCGTTTACGCTGCTGGGCGGGGCAGAGCCGGAACGGATTCAGACGGGGGTGGTCTCTGCGAATTTCTTCGATCTTATGGGTGTAAAGCCGATCCTCGGCAGAGGCTTTCTGCCGAGCGATGAAGCGCACGGCGCAGAGGCTGTATTGATTCTCAGCTACAACTACTGGCAGCGCAGCCACGGCGGCGATCCCAGTATCGTCGGCAGAGAATTCGCGATGAACAACCGGCCTCACACCGTCATAGGCGTGTTGCCGCCCATTCCGCAGTTCCCCAATGAGAACGATGTATATATGCCGACCTCGGCCTGTCCTACCCGTTCATCCGAGCAGTTCAGGGAGAACCGAAACGCTCGAATGATGAGCGTCTTCGGGCGGCTCAAAGCGGGAGTGTC
>DASTET010000204.1:0-4544 GCA_035709445.1 Blastocatellia bacterium
CGCGACCTGCTCCGAAAGCGCCGCCATCGCGCGTACGCGGGCGAGTGGCTCCCTTCACCCGTCCCGACCGAAGCCGTGGAAGAGCCCGCTTCTTATGAGCCGCCCGCGCCGCCGGAAGACTCACCGGCGGCCCGTTACGACATGATCGAAAGCATATCGATGGCCTTTCTTATCGCGCTCGAAGCATTAACCCCGACGGGCCGGGCCGTGCTGCTGCTCAGGGACGTGTTCGATTATTCTACAGGCGAGACTTCAGAAGCCCTGGGCATCTCTGAAGCGAGCGTAAAAGTACACCTTCACCGCGCGCGCCGTCGAATGGCCGACTACGACAAGAGGCGGGCGCTGCCCGGACGTACATTGAGCGCGATGACGAAACGAGCGCTCGAACAGTTTCTTTCCTGTCTCGGCGCTCGCAATGCCGAGGGGATAGAGAGACTGCTCGCCGAAGACGTGGTCAGCATATCTGACGGCGGAGGCGAAGTCGCTGCGGCCATGCGACAGGTGCGGGGCCGCTCGCGCGTGATGCGGCTCGTGATGGGGCTTGCTCAGAAAACAGGGATCATACGAAAGACTTCATTCGTGTCATTAAACGGATTGCCCGCGCTGCTGGTCGAGCTTGAAACCGACCGCCCCAATATAGCCTCGCGGCTCACCATGCATGTAGAAGTGGGCCGCGATGGGCGCATCCGCCGCCTTCTCACCGTGCTCGCCCCGAGCAAACTGACGGCGATCTAAGTCCCGCCCGGGACCTCTATTCATACCTCCATGTTGACTTTCTCGGCTTATCAAGTATCTTTCTCTGAAGCGTAAGCTGCATGAAACTATTCGGGAAAATCCTGGCTCCTTTAAGGCTGGCGATAAGGCACCGTCTTCACCCGTCGCAGCTTGTGGTCCTGAGCTTCGCACTGGTGATCCTGATCGGATCGGTCCTTCTCTATCTGCCTGTCTCTACGGCTCCCGGTTCGCGCATCCGCTACGTCGACGCGTTGTTTACGGCCGTTTCGGCCACCTGCGTCACGGGGCTTGTGGTCGTCGACACCGGGACCGTGTTTTCTGTCTTCGGACAACTGGTGATCCTCGGATGCATACAGATAGGCGGTCTCGGATTGATGACCTTTACGACCGTCTTCATGGCGAGCTTCGGATACCGGCTGGCGATCACCGACCGCATAGCCATCCAGGAGAGCTTTCATCACACGCCCATGGGAAAGCTCGGCACGCTTATCAAGTACATAGTAATCGCCACTCTCATCACCGAGGCGATAGGCGCGCTGCTGCTCGCCGTCTACTGGATTGTCGTGGAAAGGTTCGAGAGCGTGGGGCAGACAGTCTATCACGCGATTTTTCATTCGGTGTCGGCATTTTGTAATGCCGGGTTCTCTCTCTATCCCGATAACATGATGGGATTTCAGGGCGACGCGGTGGTCCAGCTTATCACGGCCGCGCTGATCATAGCCGGGGGGCTCGGCTTTCTGGTCGGGCTCGACATCAAGGAATACCTTCAGCAAAGGCTCTTTCATCGTTACTGGTCGAGGGCGGTTCGGGAGCGCGTCGAGTCGATACGCCCGCGCGCGCGGCTGAGCGTTCACACGAGGCTCGTGCTTATAAGCACGCTGATACTGCTTGTGATCGGGACCGTGTCTTATTATTTTCTTGAGCGGCGCGGCGCATTTTCGGGTATGGGGTTTGGGACGGCCTGGATGAACGCTTTTTTCTGCGCGGTCACTCCCCGCACTGCCGGGTTCAACACGATAGATTACGCGCAGTTCGGCGGCCCTGCCCTGCTCTGCACGATGGTCTTGATGTTCATAGGGGCAAATCCCGGCTCCTGCGGCGGCGGGATAAAGACCAGCACGTTCGGTCTGCTTGTGGCCTACAGCATCTCGCGCTGGCGAGGTTATCAGCGGCTTCACCTCTTCGGTCGCACGGTTCCGCAGGAGTCTATCGACAAAGGCGCGGCTGTAGTCGTCGCCGCCGTCGCGCTCATAATAATCGCTTCGTCGGCGCTGATGTTGACCGAGACGCGCGGCACGACGGCTGCCGAGAGCCAGCGCGAGATGCTAGGCATACTCTTTGAGACCATATCGGCTTTTGGCACCGTGGGGCTGTCGCTCGGACAGACCCTGATCCTGACCGATCCCGGAAAGCTCATCGTCTCCGCGGTCATGTTTATTGGGCGCACGGGCCCGCTCACGCTCGCGCTGGCGATAAGGCTCAAACAGCGCCGCGAGCATTACCGCTTCGCGGAAGAGAACATCATGGTAGGTTGATCTCAAAATGAAGACAAAGAATCAGCGATTCGCCGTCATAGGGCTTGGCCATTTCGGCGCTCACGTAGCGCGCACGCTGTTCGATCTTGGTAAAGAGGTTATAGCAATCGACGCGAACGAAGAAGCGGTGCAGGACATCGCCGAGTTCGCTTCTCAAGCCGTGGTCGCCGACGCAACCGACAGGGCGACGCTCGAATCGCTTGGAATAGGCGAGGTCGACGCTGCGATAGTCAGCCTCGGCGAGCGGATGGACGTGATAACGCTCGCCGCGCTTCACGTCAAAGAGCTGGGCGTGCCCTTTATCGCCGTCAAGGCGCTGTCGGAAGAGCACGGACGGATACTACAGGCGCTCGGCATACACGAAGTCGTCCACCCCGAAAAAGACCGGGCGATAAGGCTCGCAAATCGCCTCGCGCGCGTCGATGTCGTAGAGTTTCTTCCGCTGCTTCCCGGCTATTCGCTCATAGAGGTGAAGGCGCCGCCCGAGTTCGTCGGCAAGACGCTTCGCGAGCTTGCGCTTCGCAATACGCTCAAGGTCCAGTTGGTCGCCATTCAGACCACGGAAAAGGACAAGCCCATCCTCAAGATAGTCCCGCGCGCCGATGACGTCATACGCGAAGGCGACCTGTTGATCCTTCTGGGCGAAGACCGCGACCTGGACCGCATAAGGGATATAGCCGCTGCGACCCCGCGCTCGGACTAAAAAATCTGGCGAGTCCGGCAAGTCTGGCAAGTCTGGCGAGTCTGGCAAGTCTGGAGTACTATGAGGGTTGTTTATTTATGAAAGGAATATCCGATGACGAGTCACACCCAGAGCTTTTTCGATAACGTAATTCAATCATTCGATCAGGCGGCTGCTTTCACAAATTACCCGAAGGGGCTGCTCGATCAGATAAAACAGTGCAACAGCATTTATCGCTTCGATTTTCCACTGCGCCAGCCCGACGGCCAGATCGAGGTCATAAGCGCATGGAGAATCGAACACAGCCATCACAAGCTGCCCGTCAAAGGCGGCATCCGCTACAGCCCCGACGTCAACGAGGATGAGGTAAAGGCGCTGGCCGCTCTCATGACGTACAAGTGCGCTATAGTCAACGTGCCCTACGGGGGGGCGAAGGGCGGCGTCCAGATCGATCCGCGCAATTACAGCGTGGAACAGCTTGAGCGGATCACGCGACGGTACACGCACGAGCTTATCAAGAAGAATTTCATAGGCCCCGGCATAGACGTTCCCGCGCCCGATTACGGCACGGGCGAAAGAGAGATGGCCTGGATCGTCGACACCTACCTTGCGTTGAACCCCGGCCAGATCGATGGGCTGGCCTGCGTGACGGGCAAGCCGGTCACGCAGGGCGGAATACGCGGGCGGCGCGAAGCGACGGGCCGGGGACTCTCTTACGCGCTGCGCGAAGCCTGCGCGCAGGTCGATGATATGAAGGCGCTCGGGCTTTCGACCGGCATAGAAGGGAAGCGGCTCGTCATACAGGGCCTGGGCAACGTCGGCTATCACACGGCGAAATTCTGCCGCGAGAGCGGGGCCGTCATAGTCGCGATAGCCGAGCGCGAAGGCGCTATATTTAACGCCGCAGGGCTCGACGAGCACGCGGTATTTCAACACCGCTCGGAGACGGGCTCGATACTCAATTTCCCCGGCGCCACCAATATCGCCAACCCCGCCAACGCGCTTGAGCTTGAGTGCGACGTGCTTGTCCCGGCGGCGCTCGAAAACCAGATAACCGAAGGGAACGCTCCAAGAATCAAGGCCCGCGTCATCCTCGAAGGGGCCAACGGCCCGACCACACGCGAGGCAGAAGATATACTGCAAAAAAGAGGCGTGCTGATAATCCCGGACCTGTACGCCAACGCGGGCGGCGTGACCGTCTCCTACTTCGAATGGATCAAGAACCTCTCGCACGTACGCTTCGGGCGTATGGGCAAACGCTACGATGAGGCTGCGGGACGGAATATGCTCCGCGCCATAGAGGTAGCGACCGGGCACAACTTCAGCGACTCCGAGCGGTCCATTATTGCGCGAGGGGCCGATGAGCTGGACCTGGTCAACTCCGGTCTCGAAGAGACGATGGTCGGGGCATATCAGGAGATACTGGAGATCCGCAGACAGCGCCGCATTTCAAATCTCCGCACAGCCGCATTCGTCAATGCCATAGATAAAGTGGCGCGCTCGTACATGGAGCTTGGCGTATTCCCATAAAAATGTCCTCGCCCGGTCCGGATTTACGATCGGAGGGCGGTGTTATAAAATTCTGCTCACTT
>DASTET010000205.1:0-4115 GCA_035709445.1 Blastocatellia bacterium
TGGCCAGCCCCATAGCCACAAGCAGGGAAAAGCCGAGCGACGGGATATAGACGTACCGCTCCTGCACCATGAACTCGACAGCGAATGCAGAGAGGTTGAGCACGGGGAGCAGATGTATAAAGAACCACAGGATGCCGAACCTTGCGAGCTGAGAGCGGCGCATCGGCCAGAGCAGAGCGGCAAGCCCCCCAAGCCCTATGAAGGGCAGGACGAACCTCAGGCTCAGAATGCTCTTCACCAGCGGCGTCTCGTGAAAGAGCGTCAGGTTGAACGGGAAGAAGAGCAACCCGATGTACTTGAAGATTACGAGCGGTATGGTCATCAACACATGGTGAAATGCGTACGACGTGTAGCGGTTGTCGCTCAGCACGAACCCGAGCGCCTTGTAGCGCATCCCGAAATAAACGAATGGGACCGTGATGAACAGCGCGGCGAAACCCGCCGCTGAACGGACCCTCGCTTTGAGGGGCTTCTCCTGGTTTATGACCCATACCTCATAGGCCGCGATAAAGATGGGGAGACAAACGGCAGGCTCTTTTGAAAACGCGGCCAGAAGGAATAATGCGAGCGAGCCGAGCAGGTACTTCGGCTCGCCTTTCTGCCGGTGGAGCATGTACAGATAGAATGAAGGCAACAGGAAAAATGCGAGAAACAGGTCGGTCACCCCGCTTATCCAGGCCACCGATTCTGTCCGCAGCGGGTGGAGCGCGAAAAGCAGCGTGCTGAAGGCGGCTATTCGCAGGTCCTTCGATATATTTTCGAGTATCTTGAAGGCGAAAAAGGCCGCAGCCAGATGCATCAGGATATTGAGAAAGTGCCAGCCACCGGCCCAATCCTGAAACAGCCACCACCCGATCATCAGAAAGACCGTGAACATCGGGCGGTAATAGGGCGTCGTTGGCCCCGTCTCTTTATTGGGGTCTTTGTCCTGAAGCACGCGCCAGAACCAGACTTCCGTCGTAAAGGCGGTCGGGATGTTAGAGAAGCTGTGTATAAACCTGTTCTCGAGTATCTGCGTCTGATCGTCGTAGGCGAACCCGTGGAACAGAGTGTTCGAGAAGGCCAGAAAAGTCACGCCCAGAATCAACGCGATTATCCAGTGGCGGGTAACGCCGATCTCTTGCTTGACGGGCGCTGCTTTCTCAACCGCCGGGTGGACTCGCTTCTTTCTCCCCATAAAAACTACCTGCCTCTGTACGTAAATCTCTTTTGAATCGAATGAAATAAGGAGAAAAATAGTATCCTGCGCGCAGTCGAGTGTCAAACCGGAAGCCAGAAGTCAGAAGCCAGAAGCCAGTATCTCTCGCGTAATCTCTCGATTATTGTCAAGTGGATGAAGTCAGAATCATCCTCTACCATCCTTCGGGCTCCTGGCTTCTGACTTCTGGCTTCTGACTTCTGATATCGAGAGCAGCAGCATTATCAAAAGCGCGGCGATGGTGAGCGCGGAGCCGAGCGTCCTCGGCGGGGTGTTCTCGAAGAAGACTTCGACCCTGTGTTGGCCCGGGGTAAGCGGCAGCATTTGAATGCCGCTTGTGTCCGAAACGAGGTTTGCCTCCTGCCCGTTTATCCGCGCGCTCCACCCCGGAAAATAGTAGCTCTTCAGTCTCAAGACCCCGGGCTGGTCGATGTCGACCTCTACTTCCCTGTATAGCGCATCCCACCTGATGACCCTCGCCGACCCGACCGGGGGGCGAAGCACGGCCCTCTCCGAGTCGGGAAGGTTCTCGGGCACGACCGATCCTTTTGGCGTAAACCCTGCCTGATAGAACTGGTCATAGGGTTTCAATGTCCCGTTCGCAAGAGAGTCGATGATGGCCCGGTCTATGGCGAGCCACACGTTCGACGCTATCACGATCAATAGAGCGATCCGGCAAGCCCATAAGAGCGCCTTTGAGATACTCGCCTCCCCGGTCAGCCGGTCCGTAACCGCGGCAACCGAGAGCGCCGTGAATACGCTTGCTATCGCAAGCCATCGCCAGGCGGGGACCGTGGCCTGTATCTTGGGGATGATCCTCGTAACGGGCGTTGCGAGAATAGTCATCATAAAGGTGCTGAAGACCCCCATCAGGCCCCATAGAAAATCCTGTCGGGGATGGCGGGTCTTTCTTGTTAGGGCCAGGATCAGGACGGCGGCCAGAAGCGCCGTCGTCTGGGTTATGAATGTGTAGTGGATAAGAATATCGAACGGGTGCATGCCGTGACGCGTGGAGATCAGGGACTCTTCGTACGGAAAGATTTCGCTTATAAACTCCTGCGTGTATTTTCCTTCGACGGCAGCGGGCAGCCAGTAGATCGCCGCCATCATAAGTCCCAGTACCATGCCTGCGGCTATTCGAACGGCTATCTTCGGGTCTTTCTCTCTTACGGCCCAGATGAGCGTGTAGAGCGCGAGCGTATAGGTGAGAAGGTAGCTGACCGGAAAGTGTATCAGCAGGTGCAACCCGTAAAGCAGGCCGAGCCCCGCATAATCGCGCGCCCTGCCTTCGGTGCCTGTCCTGTTGCTGAAATAGATGATCATCGGGATCAGTATGAAGCCCACATATTCGGGCATCGCGCCTCGCCAGTATAGTTCGAGCAGGTGGTAGGGCAGGAGCATATAAAAGACTGCCGCGACCGCGCTTGCGATCCGCCCGTAAAACTGGATGCAGAGGAAGTACATCGCAAGCCCGGACCCGGCAAGTCCGAGCACCGATATCGCAAAGATCGTCACGGTCCAGTCGCCAAAGACGAGGTTGAACAGCGATGTGATGTAATAAAACCCCGGCGGGTAAAAGTTCATCGTCGCATTGCCATAACCGTTGTTTATGTCGGGCAGCCACCTGGGATAGATGATTCCTTCCTTCAACATCTTGTCGAAGGACTCCATCACGGCCAGATGGTTTGGCATATCGTGCGTCGATATCATCCCCAGACGGCGCGGATTGTTGTCGCGCTCGTCTTCGGAGAGAAAATACGGCGAGACCAGCGCCAGGCTGATCAAAAGCGAGCCGATTATGAGCAGGAGAGTGAACCTCCTGTTCCTTGTTGTTAACCGGCGAGCAGGCGTCTCTTCGCTGTGGTCCATCTTGTCTCTCTCATTTTGCATAGAATGGCTCACCTCACAAAAAGAGAAGGGCGCGACTCGAAGCTATCGATCTGGCACGCAGCGCGCAGAGGACTACGGGGCAGTCTCTTTTATCTACTTAGGCGTCTCTTGAATATCGAGCACGATGGCCTGCAACAGAAGCTGGAATCCCAATATCAACGGCAAAAGCGAAAGCATTATGGTCCCGGTCAGGGTGGGCTGTCCGGTCATGGCGGTCTTTACCCAAAGGTATATGCCGAAGAAGAAGCCCCACGAGAACAGTAATAGCCCAAGAAAGAGGAAAAGCGCAATCGGCGAAAAATCCCTGAGCACATATTTCTGATAAATGCGATAGAAATAGCGCCGCAGCAGAAGCAGCGGGAATGTCAGCCCTATATTGAACACGTTGAGATCGGATTGCTCATCGCCGTAGCGGGCAGGAACGGCCACGTCCTTCACACGAAACCCGAAAAAATTCAGATGCACAAGCATATCGTTCTCGAAGAAAAAACCTCTGTGAATAGAACGAAGCTCAAGGACCGAGAGCACGTCCCGCTTGATTGCGGTGTAGCCGTTCTGCGGGTCGAAGACGTGCCAGTAGCCTGAAGCCAGCTTTGTCAAGAATGTCAGCACGACGTTGCCGAGCAGGCGGTGACGCGGCATAACCGAAAGCGATGAGCTGGCGAGAAAGCGATTTCCCTTGGCATAGTCGTATCCGCCTTCGATGATGGCATCGAGCAGCGCCGGGAGATGATCGGGCGACATCTGCCCGTCCCCGTCTATCTTCACTATGATGTCGCCGTCCATCTCTAACGCTTTGCTGTAACCGAGGATCATCGCGCCGCCGAGCCCCTGATTCTCTTCCGGTCTGATCAGCACGAGCCGCCGGTCGCCTATCGATTCGGCGACAGCCGAGGTCTCATCCTCGCTGCAATCATCGATGACGAGTATGCGGTCTACGAACTGCGGCATGGTCTCGATCACGCGGCCTATGTGATTGGCCTCGTTGTGCGCAGGGACAACCGCTATGATGCGTCGTTCTTTGTAC
>DASTET010000206.1:0-2880 GCA_035709445.1 Blastocatellia bacterium
CTCTCCCATCCCTGCGATGTCTTTTCTGAGCTACGCGGCGGGCGCGCGGTTTCTTCAACTGCTCGGCGGCGTCAACCTGAGTTTTTATGACTGGTATTGCGACCTGCCGCCCGCCTCCCCCGAAATCTGGGGCGAGCAGACGGACGTGGCCGAAAGCGCCGACTGGTACAACTCGAAGTTCACCGCCGTAATGGGGTCGAACCTCAACATGACTCGCACACCCGATTGTCACTTCGCCGCCGAATCGCGCCACAACGGGACGAAGATGGTCGTGCTCGCGCCCGACTTCAACCAGGTGGCCAAGTACGCGGACCAGTGGATACCGCTTCACGCAGGGCAGGACGGGCCGTTCTGGATGGCAGTAAATCACGTCATCCTCAAAGAGTTTCATGTCGAGCGCAAGACGCCATACTTCTTGAGCTACGTCAGGCGATACACGGACTCGCCCTTTCTTGTGAAGCTCGAAAAGCGCGGCGAGAGCTACGAGGCAGGAAGGCTTCTGCGCGCAGGAAAGACAGATCTCTATAAAGATGAAGAGAACGGCGAGTGGAAGTTTCTCGTCTGGGACGCGCTCTCAAACGAGCCGCGAATGCCGGGCGGCTCTGCCGGGCACCGCTGGGGCCAGACGGCGGGCAAGTGGAACCTCGAAATGAAAGACGCCCGCGACGGCTCGGCCATAGACCCGATGCTCTCTTTTATAGAAGCCTCGGACGAGACCGTTGAGGTAGCCTTTCATGAATTCGGATCGGGCGAGATCTTTCGCCGCTTTGTGCCCGCAAAATGGGTCGATACCGAGGACGGCAGCGTCCTCGTCGCAACAGTCTATGATCTGCTGCTCGCGCAGTTCGGCGTCAGCCGCGGCCTGCCGGGAGATTATCCCGAAAGCTACGACGACAGCCGCTATTCTTACACGCCCGCGTGGCAGGAGCAGTGGACGGGCGTGAGCAAAGAGACCGTGATCAAGTTTGCCAGGGAGTGGGCCGGGACCGCGGCCAGGACCGAGGGCAAGTGCTCGGTCATCATTGGGGCGGGAATAAATCACTGGTATCACAATAATCTCATGTACCGCGCGGCCATCACTGCGCTGATGCTGTGCGGGTGCGTGGGTAAGAATGGAGGTGGGCTTAATCACTACGTGGGACAGGAGAAGCTGGCCCTCGTAGCGCCCTGGAGCGCCATAGCATTTGCCCGCGACTGGGTCGGCGCCGTGCGTCTTCAGAACGCCCCTTCCTGGCATTACGTTCACAGCGAACAGTGGCGATACGAGCGCGAGTTCACCGAGTACCACACCGTGCCCGAAAACGGTTCCGCAAACGGCGCGGGCTCGGTCGCAAGCGGCCACACCGTAGACCTGCAAGCCAAGGCCGTGCGATGCGGCTGGCTCCCCTTTTATCCGCAGTTCAACAGGCCCAATCCTCAGCTCGTTCAAGAGGCCATGGAATCGGGCGCGAAGACCGACAAAGAGATCATCGATCACGTAGTCGGCCAGCTCCAACAGAAGAAGCTGCCGCTTTCGGTCGAGAACCCTAGCTCGCCCGAAAACTGGCCGCGCGTCTGGTTTATCTGGCGCGGGAACGCTCTCATGTCGAGCGCAAAGGGGCACGAGTTCTTTCTCAAGCATTACCTCGGCACGCATCACAACGACATCGCCGAGCAGTGCGCCGAAGGCTCGGTAAAAGACGTCGACCTCACAACCGAAGCGCCTCAGGGGAAGCTCGACCTCGTAGTCGATCTGAACTTCCGCATGGATACGTCGGCGCTCTACTCGGACATAGTCTTGCCCGCCGCCACCTGGTACGAGAAAGCGGATCTAAACTCGACCGATCTTCACTCGTTCATCCACCCGCTCTCGGAAGCCGTGCCGCCCTGCTGGGAGTCGCGGTCGGACTGGGAGATATTCCGCGCCCTCGCAAAGCAGGTGAGCCTGCTTGCCGAAAGGCACCTGCCCCAAACGGTGCGCGACCTTGTCGCGGCCCCTCTAGCTCACGACACGACGGACGAGATCGCGCAACCCGAGATCAAAGACTGGGGCAAGGGCGAGTGCGACCCTCTCCCCGGAAAGACCATGGGGCATCTGACTCTGGTCGAGCGAGATTATACGAATCTCTATAACCAGTTCATATCGCTCGGCCCGCTCGCGCGAAAGAACGGGCTCGGCGCTCACGGTGTGAAGTTCCCTATAGAAGATTTTTACGACGAGCTGACAGAGTCCGAATCGCACGCGACGGTCGAATGGGGCGGACATAAGTACCCTTCGCTCAAGCGCGCCGAAGAAGCGGCGGACGTGATACTCCACCTTGCGCCCGAGACGAACGGCGAGCTTGCTTATCGAGCCTATCAGGTGATGGAGAAGAAGGTCGGGCTGACTCTATCGGATCTTGCCGAAAAGAGCCGCAACGCGCGGATACGTTACAGGGACCTGCAATCGCAGCCGCGCCGCCTGCTCAACAGCCCCGTCTGGTCTGGGCTCGTGAGCGACGGCAGGGCCTATTCGGCATTCACTTACAACTACGAGCGGCTTGTGCCCTGGCGGACGCTTACGGGCCGACAGCAGTTCTATCTCGACCACGAAGGCTATATAGCGTTTGGCGAGAACCTGCCGACCTATAAGCCTTCTCCCAGGCCCGCCGCTTACGGCGATCTCAAACATAGCAGGATGGAGGGGAAGACGAAGGCGCTCAATTACCTGACGCCGCATGGGAAGTGGCACATCCACTCTACCTATTCGGACAACCACCGGATGATGACGCTTTCGCGCGGGTGCGAGCCGCTCTGGGTCAACGATCAGGACGCCGTAGAGATGGGCATAGAAGACAACGACTGGGTAGAGGTCTATAACGACAACGGGGTCGTCTGCACGCGGGCCGTCGTGAGCGCGCG
>DASTET010000207.1:0-2282 GCA_035709445.1 Blastocatellia bacterium
GTCCTATAGCGAGATCGCCCGCGTGCTCAATATCTCCGAAAGCAAAGTCAAAGCGGACATATTTCGAGCGCGAACACAGCTTCGCGCCAGATACAAAGAGGCGCAGATCAAGGCGGCAAGCCGGTGAAGAGTCAAACATAAGAGGGGTTCGATCTATGGAATGCGAGTTTACAGAGAAAGTCTCGATGCTTTTCGATGGCGAGCTGCCGCAAGAAGAGATGAGGCAAGTATCGACGCACATCAATACCTGTTCCATCTGCCGACAGGCGAGGCAGGACTTTCTTGAGGTGCGACAGCAGATCAGGTCTTACGAGAGCAAGCGCGACCCGGCGGCTGAGGAGCGCGCGCTCCGCTGGATCATCGGAGCAGAGCAGTTGCCGTTCTGGAAAAGAAGGGTCCCTGTGCCCGCTCCTGCCTTCGCGCTCCTGGTCATGGCTTTGATCGCGCTCGCAGCCTGGACTGTTGTCGCAGGGCTTGGAGGCGCCGGGCAACCCTTCGACCCGACCGGAGCGGGACGCGGTCAACCTTCGATAGCTTCATATCCCGGGGCGATAGACTTTTCTCGTTACGATCACGGCGAGCGCGCGGTCATATACAAGACGCGCCGCAGCCGGTGAGGCAATCGCTATGAGACTCCATACAAAAATAATGCTCATCTTTCTGGCGCTCTTACTGCTAGTCACGACCGATTCGCGCGTCTTCTCGGACCGGCCAGGCGCTCGAATACAGTTTCGAATAGCGACCATCGAGGAGACGGCCAGCGACCGCAATCTCATATCCGAGGCGCTGATCGAAGGCCCGCCCGGCACCGACTTCAACATCACGCTCACGGGAGAGCGGTTCAGGATGAACGCCCGGTTTCTGACCGACCTCATCGGCGCGGGCACACTGAAAGTAAGGGCGAAGCTTGATACGAAGCGGTTGTATGGATTCTCCGAGCGCAGCCTGCCGCTTTATGAAGAAGACGCGCAGAGCCACGCCGTAGAGCTTGGCTTTGAGGAGCAGATAGTGCTGCTCCCGTTCGGGCGCAGGGAGAGCGATGACCGTCTCCTGATAGAGATCACGCCCGCCATCAGCGATCAATCGATCTTTCTCCCGACAGGCAAGGCGCGCCCGCTTGAGATAAAGATTCTGAAGCAGAGCCCCGGAGGCGAGATCAGCGTGCAGGCTTTCAAGAAGCCTCACAACTTCGAAGTGGAGGCCGCGCTCTTAGAGAACGGCATCGAAGTCGCTCGCGGCACGGCTATCTGTCTGATCGAAGAGCCGAAGGAGATCGCGTTGCAGCCCTCCTCGTCGGCAGGCCGAGAGTTGCTCTACAACCCGCTTGCAGTGACGCTCACCATCGTGAGCTACGAGCGGGGCCGCCCGGCGGATAACGCCTATCTTACCTTCGATGCGTACCGGCTGGATGCGAGCGGGCAGACACGCCGCGAAGCGGTCGCAACGAAGTGGGCGGGCGTCGCCGGTATCGGCTCCGATCTCATCTATGATCTGAGCCCGCACTATCTCAGCTCTTCGAATAAGAAGTACGAGCTCAGGTTCAAGGTAAAGCTCGCCCCCGGCGAGATGAATTATTAAAGATGCGAGGAGCATTATGTCATCAATCTACTTCAGGCTTAAATCAAGCTTCATAAGCATCACATGCTTCGCTATTGCAATCGCCGCTATCTTCTCGCACGCGCTTGCGGCACAGGAACATGCGATAGACCTGTCGCTCGCCGAGCAGTACTTCGAAGAAGCGCGCGACATTTGCCGTAAGGACAACGGCAGGCTCTGGGGCGTCTCGCTCGATGGGCCTCTACTGTTTGCCGACCGGCGCACCCGCTCGATAGTGGCCAATCAAAGCGACCGGGAAGGAAGGCTGACCAGAAAAGGAAACGTGTTTGTCGGAAAGCTGCCGGAGACTGAAAACATCGCAAACACAGCCACCCGCTGGGCCGGCGTCGAGTGGACCATGATCGCGTGGCCGCTTCCTGAAAACAGGCAGTCGCGCGCCCGCCTGATGGCGCACGAATTATTTCACCGCGTGCAGGACGAGATAGGATTGCCCGGCGCCAACCCTGCAAACGAGCATCTCGACACCTTAGAAGGCAGGCTGCTGCTCAGGCTCGAGTGGCGCGCGCTCAGACAGGCTCTCGCCGCAAGCGCAGACGAGCGCCGCCGGGCCGTTGAAGACGCGCTCGTCTTTCGAGCGCTCCGGCGCGAGCAGTTTGGGTCCGCAGAGACGGAGCGCGGGCTCGAAATGAATGAAGGTCTCGCCGAGTACACGGGCGTCAGCCTCT
>DASTET010000208.1:0-2707 GCA_035709445.1 Blastocatellia bacterium
AGGTCGGTATCACTGGAACAAACGGACGGAAGAAGGGCTAAAGACAGCCGTGAAGTATTACAGGGAGGCCATCGATAAGGACCCCGCTTACGCGCTGGCCTACGCAGGGCTCGCCGAGTGCTATGCGCTTTTCAGCACCTACGGGGTGCTTCCGGCGAAAGAGGCGTTCCCCTGGGCGGAAAAGGCCGCGCTCGATGCGCTCCAGCTGGATGAGCGCATAGCCGAGGCTCACGCCACGCTCGGCGTCATAAAGTATGAATTCAACTGGGATTGGGAAGGAGCGGACCGCGAGTTCAAGCGCGCGCTTGAGCTGAACCCGAATTATGCGACGGCACATCAGTGGTACGGCGGCTACCTGATCGCGCTCGGACGGTTTGACGAAGGCATCCGCGAGATAAGGCGGGCGCAGGAACTCGATCCGCTCTCGCCTATTATCAACGCCAGCGTCGGATGGTTCTACTACTACGCGCGCGATTACGATAAAGCGATAGAGGAGGGGCGAAAGGCGCTCAGCCTCGAAGGCAACTCCGGCATCGCGCATTACTTTCTCGCGCAGTCCTATATACAAAAAAGAATGTACACGGAGGCGATTGCCGAGCTTCATAAGGCGATAACCCTTGCGCCCGACGCCGACACAAGGGCGCTGCTCGTGCAGGCCTACACGCTGGCAGGCCAGAAGGATAACGCCCGGAAGATGCTCGACGAGCTGAACGGACTGGCAAAGCGGGCCTATGTGCCTCCCTTCACGCTCGGGCTGGCCTATCTCGGGATAGGCGATAAAGACCGCGCGTTCGAGTATCTCGAACAGGCTTGTGAGGAACGATCCCCGAATCTCGTGGGGCTCAAGACCGATCCCACGTTCGACCACCTGCGGTCCGATCCGAGATTTCAAAACCTCTACCGCCGCGTAAGATTCTAGATTGCATAGATCAAGAAATCACAGAGGACACCGCAGTAACACAGCGGGATAATCAATCCTCTGTTTTCCTGCGGTGTCCTCTGTGATTTCTTGCGACAGACGCTATTGACCTGTGACCGCTTTTCGATACCGCAGGTAGCGCGAGGCCCACATCTTCGCCGATATCCGCCGCTCAAGCTCCTGCTCGGAAGTCGGCTCGGCAAGGCCCGCCCTCTGCGCTTCGACCGCCACGTCAAAGGCGACTCGCCGCGACACGTCGCGCACCTGCTCTAAGGGGGGAAAGAGCGAATCGGTCGGGTCTTTATGGACGGGTGAAAGCTGGCTGAGCGCGCGTGCTGCGGCCACGAACATCTGATCGGTGACGCGCCGCGCCCCGGATGCGATCACTCCCAGCCCCATGCCGGGGAAGATGTATGCGTTGTTGCACTGGCCTATGCGGGTCGAGCGCCCCCCGTAAGAGACATCGGCAAACGGGCTGCCTGTAGCAACGAGCGCCCTGCCCTCGGTCCAGATGATGAGGTCCGAAGGCACGGCCTCGCATTTCGATATCGGGTTCGAGAGCGGGAAGATCACAGGCCGCGCGGCGTGACAGGTCATCTCGCGCACGACCTGTTCGGTGAAAGCGAGAGGCTGCGCCGCCGTGCCTATCAGTATCGTCGGGCGAACGTGCCGGACAGTCTCTTCAAGCGTGATACGGTCCAATCGAGCCACATCCCACCCGGCGAGGCGCTCGATGGGTTGAGCGAACTTCTTCTTGAACCCCTCTAACCCCGCCTCTTCAGAGTGGACGAGGCCATCACGGTCGACGAGCCATATCGAGCGCCGGGCCTCTTCTTCCGACAGACCCTCGCTTATCATCGCCGCGACGATCTGGTTGCAGATGCCTGAGGCCGCAGACCCCGCGCCGAGCATAACTATGCGCTCGCGGCTGATCCGCGATCCGGTCACTTTCACAGCCGCAAGCAGCCCGGCGAGCGTGACCGCGCCCGTCCCCTGTATGTCGTCGTTGAAGGTGCAGAGCCTGTCGCGGTATCGCTCGAGCAGCCGGCCCGCATTCTCTCTTGCAAAGTCTTCCCATTGCAGGAGCACATCAGGGAACCTGCGCAAGAGCGCCTCTATAAACGCCTCGATAAAGTCGTCGTATTCGGCCCCGCGCATACGCGGGTGCCGCCATCCTACATAGAGCGGGTCGTCGAGCAGAGACTGGTTGTCGGTCCCGACATCGAGCAGGACCGGAAGCGTAGTGGCCGGGTGTATTCCTGCGCAGAGAGTGTAGAGCGCGAGCTTGCCTACGGGGATTCCCATCCCGCCCACGCCGAGGTCGCCGAGACCGAGCACCCGCTCGCCGTCGGTCACAACGATCACTTCCACATTCGGGACAGGCGCGTTCTTTAGCAGCAGATCGATCTCGTGACGGTTCGGGTATGGGATATAAAGCCCGCGCGGGCGACGATAGAGATGGCTGTAACGCTCGCAGGCCGCGCCGACCACCGGCGTGTAGATGATCGGCATCATCTCGCGTATATGCTCCTGCACAAACCGGTAGAAGAGCGTCTCGTTGCGGTCCTGAAGCGCGGCCAGGAATATGTACCGCTCTATGTCGGATTCTTTTCTTTTGAAGTTCTCGTAATTGCGCACGAGTTGCTGCTCGACCGTCGAGACATGAGCAGGCAGCAGCCCTACCAGCCCGAACTCGTATCGCTCCTCGATGCTGAAGGCCATCCCCTTGTTGAGCAGGGGATATTCGAGCAGCAACTGGCCCGCGAGCGATGTCTCTATTATCTCTTC
>DASTET010000209.1:0-3064 GCA_035709445.1 Blastocatellia bacterium
CGCTCTTCTCAAAGAAGGGCGAGCAGGTGCTGGCCGGCGAAGATCATCCCTACAAAGGCTATATCAAGGTGAAGTCCAAAGAGGAGAAGAACGAGGACCTTCAGTAATACCTCGTAGTGTCGATTCAAGAAGCATCTCACGACCTCGGTCTTCAGGAGAGAGTTACGGTTATGCAACTTTACGGAAAGAGACTCTTCAAACTGCATTGTCTGTGCGCGCTCGTGCTACTTGGATCGTGTGGAAGCCCTGGCCCGGGCAGCCAGCCCGTGTCCGCGCCGGGGTCGGCCTGCGACGCGACCGCGCACAAGAGCTTGAATATCCCGCCGCGCAGACAGATCGGGACCAACTGGTGCTGGGCCGCCGCCGGCGAGATGGTTATGAACTATTTCAACATAAACGTGACCCAGTGTCTTCAGGCGAACAGGAGGTTCAACCGGAATGATTGCTGCCCTTTCTCAGCTAGATGCAACCTGACCGGATGGCCCCAGTTCGAAGTGTACGGGCTGAATTACAGCAGGACCTCCTATGAGGCATTAAGCTGGGACCAGATAAAGAAAGAGATCGCGTGTAATGATAGCCCCGTCGCCTTTACGTGGCGTTACATAGGCGAATTCAAGGAAGAACGCGGACACATGATGGTAGCTGTGGGCTATGAGGTAAAGCCGGACGGGCAGAGGATAGTTTACGCAAACGACCCCTGGAGGGAATCTGAAAGCCCAATCCCGGTGGACTACGACTACTATGTCAGCTCTTCCACTCATGAACATTGGGATGATTTCTATAACATCAGGAAGAACTGAACTATGCTTGCGAAATGCTCAATCTTTATCATTCTCGCCCTCCACTTACTGGCGTTTGAATGGTGCTCGGCAGGCAAGAGCAGCAGTCCGCAATCCAGCATCACTTCGAGCGGAAGTGCTCAGCCCGATCCAGGCGACCCGAAGGAAGCCGCCTTGCAGGGCCTGAAGAATTTCAACCTGTCCCCCGACGGGACGCTCGCGGACCCGCTCGATGTCTTCTTTATACGCCCGGACCAACTGATCAACTTCAAGTCGGGAGACGACCCGCATAAATACATCAACGACGCGCAGAGAAAGATATATCCCGTGGTCGTTGGCGATAAGGTCAGCTCTTCCGTGGTGGTCGAAAAAGTCAATGGGAGGTGGAAGCCCGTCACCACTTTCGACCTTAACAAGACGATAGAGATCGTCTCCATGCGGAAGTCGTATCTACAGGCCCCGGAGACTGCTCAGTCGAGCTTCTTCGTGGTCCAGATTCCGGGCGTCCAGCTCAATTATCTTGCTCAGGAGACGGATGGCGGCGCGCCGGAGAGCAGCACCGGTGAGTTCATCCTGCTCCCGCTGCCCAGCAACAAAGAGAGCATTGAACGGGAGGTTGCTTTAAACCTTAATAAGAACCTCGTCAAAGAGGCCAGCAAATACCTCATAGAAAAACTCGGGGAAGAGGTGAAAGTCACTTCGTTGAAAAAGAAGGCGTCCGATGTTTATCTGCAGCTCCTTCCGAGCATCCGGGAAGTAAAGAAGCGGGCAGAGTCATCCAATAAGAATTGAACCGGATCGAATGCTAAGAGGCTCGCCCAGATGCGCCGCGAATGAATCGCGCGGCGGGCGAGTCTTTCATGGGGAGCGTAAACCTGCGTATGCCGTCATAGCTGTAAAGCGCGCCCGCGACAGCCGGGGCCGTGGGCACAAGACCTATCTCGCCCACCCCCTTCGCGCCGTAAGGCCCGTCGGGGTGGCGCTCTTCGATCAGGACCAGCTCGACCTCGGGCATATGCCGCGCCCGGAGCAGCCCCTGCGAGTTCATCGTCATGGTTTGAGGCACGCCGTTTTCGACCCGAAACTCTTCCGTGAGCGCGTAGCCCAGACCCATATGGACCGAGCCTTCGAGCTGGCCTTCGAGCAGCGCCGGGTTCATCACGCGCCCTACATCGTGCGCCGCCACAACCTTGCTCGCGCGCCCCTCGTCGTCGAGTATCACAACCTGCGTGGCGAACCCGTAAGCGAAATGGGTCTTGGGTCGCGCGGTCCTGTTTTCGAGCGAGACCGTGTCGTCGATCAACACCTCGCCGTAAAATGTGCGGCCCGCAAGATCGCGAGGCTCCGCGCCCGCGTCAAGCTCTTTTTTGAGCTTGCGCGCCGCTTCCTGCACCGCCCGGCATCCGAGAAAAGTCGCGCGCGAGGCGGTCGTCTGGCCGCAGTCGAGTCTGTATTTCGTATCGGCTGTGACCATGTGAAAGGCCGAAGGCGGCAGCCCCGTCTCTTCGCAGGCCGTCTGAAGCAGCACCGTAAAAAGTCCCTGCCCCATCTCGGTGAACCCGGTGTATATGCCGATCTTGCCTTCACCGTTTACTTCGAGCATGGCCTTGCCGTACTCGGGCAGCCCGTTGCCTATGCCGACGTTCTTTATGCCGCACGCGATGCCCGCATAACGGGCGTTCTTATAAACGTCCCTTACCGCTTCGAGCGTCTTCTTTAGCCCTACGCTCGATTCAAGCGGCTGCCCCGTGCAGAACGTGTCGCCCACATCGAGCGCGTTTCGATATCGCATCTCCCAGCCGTCTATGCCCGCTTTTTCGGCAAGTATGTCGAGCATCGTTTCGATAGCGAAAGCCGCCTGATTTGCGCCGAACCCGCGCATCGCCCCGCACGGAGGGTTGTTCGTATAGACGGCGAGCGATTCGACGTGAACGTTTCCGATCCTGTAAGGTCCGGTGCAGTGACCGGCCGCGCGCTCAAGCACCTTTGAGCCGACCGAGGCGTATGCGCCCTTGTCGCCGACCATAAAAGCGCGGACTGCCGTGAGCCGCCCCTGCTCGTCGCAGCCGACGGTGTAAGTCATCTTGATCGGGTGGCGCTTGGGATGGAGACGGAAGCTCTCTTCGCGGCTGAGCGTGAGCTTTACGGGGCTCGCGGTCACGCGCGCGAGCAGCGCGGTCTGCGCCTGAATGCTCATATCTTCTTTGCCGCCGAATGCGCCGCAGTTCGAGACGAGGCTGACGAACACTTTTTCTTCGGAAAGCCCTAGAAACGAAGCGATCTGG